>NZ_JAGTHU010000017.1:0-77975 GCF_019895135.1 Dermacoccus sp. Tok2021 | reverse complement strand
CATTTGGTTTGTCTGGGGGGCGCGGAGTTGTTAAAAAGACACTGGCAAACCCCTCTGGTGTGACCGGCCCTGCTGTCGATCAGGAACGGATCTGCTTCCACAGCTCGGCGTTGTGCTCGTTCATTGCCCAGACGCCGCCGGCCGTGCGGATGGGCCAACGCACGTCGTCGCCGACCCGGCCGCGCATCCAGCGCGTCACGGCCCCGAAGCGGTTCTGGAGGGTGAGGCCCTTCTCGCCGAGCTGTTCGCCGATCTCCCCGATCGTCATCGAGGTCGGTGAGGCATCGGCGAGCAGTGTGAGCACGTCCGCGAAGCTCCGGACGGACGGGGCATCCGAGTCGGCGATGAGCTGCAGATCGTCGAATGACCAGTCGCGGCCGGCTTCGTCGTCACGCTCATCCACCGCAGGCTTCTCGGCCTTTGCCGGGCTCGCCTGGTGCTCCGCGATGAGCCGGTAGACAGCGGGAACGAGTTCCTCGGGAACCGGAACGGTGATGTAGGTGGTCATGACACGCACTCCTTGAGCGTTAGGTGTGGGCGTCCTGGTGGGCGCTCATGACACGAGACTATATTAAGCCTCTTGTAAGTGTCAACAAGAGTCTTGGTTGGTCCTCTCTCTGTTACTCAATCTTCGTCCGAGTCCCGGGTATAGGCAGCGGCACGAGTGATGTCGTCCTCCTCGAGACCGGCGCCGACGGCACCACCGAGCGTCGCGAGCGACGCCGTCATCCACGCGATGTCGACGATGCGGGAGACGCCCCACTCCTGGTCCGAGAGCTGTTTGAACGACGCAGCGTCGAGCAGGAGGAACGCAGCTGCGAGCGCCAGCACGAACACCGCGAAGTAGAACACGCTCACGCCGATCGTCATCGTCAGCACGGTGGCGACGTTGAACAGGGTCACCTGTTCGCGCTCACCGCGGCGGCGCGGCTTCTCCCACAGGCGTGCGCCGACGATGAGCGAGGCCGTCACGGCCGCGATCGCGATGAGCGACAGCAAACCGAGCCGGAACGGGCCGTAGTTGCTCGCCAGCACCCAGATGTCGGGCGTGATGAGCATGAGCGCGCCGGCGGCCGCCGTCACGGCGATGAGCTGGGTGAGCCGGAGCGCCAGCGTCAGCGGACGGTTGGCGCGCACCAATCCCAGCAGGACGCCGACGTTGCCGCCGAGGACGCGCGCCGCGAACTGCGCGGGGTTCTCACCCTCGTGGGCCTCGGTGTCCTCGGCACGCTGCCACGCACGGCGCACGATGTCATCGACGGAGTCGTCGCCGTCGAAGTCGAGGATCTCCTCGACGAGGCGCAGACACGCCTTGCGGACCTTCCCGGCAACCTGCACCACGCCCAGGGCCGGCACGACGACGAGGCCGACACCGTGCACCGGGGAGAGCTTCGTCTGGACGACGCGGCGCCCGTCCTTGAGCGGCAGGTCGGTGAGGACGAGCACGAGATCCCAGTTCTCGTCGAGCATCCGATCGCGCGCGGTCTCCATGAGGTCCAGCGGTGTGACGGGCGGTTCCTCGAGTCGGTCATCGACGACGACGAGGTTCCAGTCGATCTGCCCGTATCGCTGCGACAGTTCGGCCCTGATGTCGTCACCCACGGTCTCGTGGGCCAGCGACTTCACGCCCGGGGAGACCACGACGCCGACGTCGAGGCGTGGTCGGTTCCCGTTCTGCGCGGTGGCGTGCTGGCCGGCCGAGACAGCGTTGGTGGATTGCTGGGGTACTGAGGCCGTCGCGTCCACTGCTGACCCCGGGACCTCGTGGCCGGGAACGACGGCCCGATCGCCGTCGACACGATGCGGAGCCGGTCCGTCAGCCGCAGCGTTCTGCGGTACGGCAACAGTGGCGTCCTGTGGCTGGTCAACGCGAGGAATCTCGCCAGCGCTCTCCGTGAAGAAACGATCGCCCAGGCTCGCCCCGCGTGGTGCGTCCCCACCACCGTCGGAGTGCTCGCGCGAATCGTGAACGGGGAGGGCCTGTGTCGCGTCGTCGTGACCCCCCACGTGGTCGCCGAGACGCGTGGCGCCGCGAGGCGTTCGACGCCCGTCCTGTGATTCGTTCATCCGCACATTGTTCCCCGGCGTCCGTCGAGGCCCAAGCGCGCCCGCTTGCACCGATCAACGCCCACCGTTGGGAGTTCTGCACCGACCCAGCGATGCCGTCACCGCAGAACGCACCATCTTGGGAGTTTTGCACCGAACCGGTGATGCGGTCGACGTAGAAGTCACCATCTCGGGAGTTCCCCAGCGACCCGACGACGAACGACGGACCCGGACGCGTGCAAGCGTCCGGGTCCGTCGTGGGAAGTCGGCCGTAGAGGCATCGAGTGCCCTCGGGTGCGAGATGATCGCGCCCCAGGTCAGTGGTCGATGGCCTCCGCGACGCCGTGTCCGGTGAGGGAGCGAACCTCCATCTCGGCGTGCTTGGCCTCGTCGTACTCCTTCGATGTCAACGTGCCGATGATGCCGAGCGCGAAACCGACGGGGATGGAGATGAGACCGGGGTTGTCGAGCGGGAACCACTGGAAGTCGATGCTCTTGGGAAGCATCGCGAGGTTCTTGCCGGTGACCGGGTCGACCTTTCCGGAGACGACGGGCGAGAAGATGATGAGGCCGAGAGCGGTGCCGAGGCCGCCGTAGATCGACCACAGCGCGCCGCGCGTGTTGAACCGCTTCCAGAACAGCGAGTAGAGGATCGTCGGCAGGTTCGCGGACGCCGCGACGGCGAAGGCGAGGGCGACGAGGAACGCGACGTTCTGATCCTTGGCGAGCATGCCGCCACCGACGGCGATGGCGCCACCGACGAGGGCTGCGATGCGGGCGACCTTGACCTCGTCCTCCTGCGACGCCTGGCCGCGCTTCCACACCTGGTTGTACAGGTCGTGGGCGAACGTGGCGGACGTCGTGATCGTCAGACCGGCGACGACGGCGAGGATCGTGGCGAACGCGATGCCGGAGACGATGCCGAGCAGCGGCGACCCACCGAGTTCATACGCGAGCAGCGGTGCGGCGGCGTTGGCCTTACCGGGTGCGGCGTTGATCTTCTCCGGGCCGACGAGTGCGCCGGCGCCGAAACCGATGACGAGTGTCAGCAGGTAGAAGCCACCGATGAGCCAGATGGCCCACTCGACGCTCTTGCGGGCCTGGCGTGACGTCGGCACCGTGTAGAAGCGCTGAAGGACGTGGGGCAGACCGGCCGTACCGAGCACGAGCGCGAGCGACAGCGAGATGAAGTCGATCTTCGTCGTGGTGCTCTTGCCGTACTTGAGGCCCGGCTCAAGGAGCTTCTCGCCGGCCTTCGGGTTCTCCTTGACGGCGGCGTCGAAGAGGCCGGAGAGGCTGAAGCCGTACTTGCCGAGCACCCAGAAGGTCATGATCGCGGCGGCGGCGATGAGCAGCACGGCCTTGATCATCTGCACCCAGGTGGTGCCCTTCATTCCGCCGATCATGACGTACATGACCATGACGACGCCGACGACGGCGATGACGATGTTCTGCGCTGCGCTGCCCGAGATACCGAGGAGCAGGCTGACGAGACCACCGGCACCGGCCATCTGCGCGAGCAGGTAGAAGAACGACACGGCGAGCGCCGACGACGCAGCGGCCATACGGACCGGGCGCTGCTTGAGGCGGTAACTCAGGACGTCGGCCATCGTGAAGCGGCCGGTGTTGCGCATGAGCTCGGCGACGAGCAGGAGCGCAACCAGCCAGGCCACGAGGAAGCCGATGGAGTAGAGGAAGCCGTCGTATCCCTGCAGGGCGATGGCGCCGGCGATGCCGAGGAAGCTGGCTGCCGAGAGGTAGTCACCGGCGATGGCGATGCCGTTCTGCTTGCCCGAGAACGCGGCGCCACCGGTGTACATCTCTCCGGCGGTCTTCTTGCCGGCGGAGACCTTGATGACGATGCCGAGCGTCGCGACGACGAACAGCACGAAGATGCCGATGTTGAGCGCCGGGTTGCCGACCGTGTTGTCGGCCGCAGGCATGAGTGCGGTGAACATCAGTGGCTCGCCTCCCCGTCGAGTCGTGCTCCGACGGCGTCGGCGCGCGGGTCGAGCTCACGCCCGGCCCATCGTGAGTACGCGAGCGTGATCGCGAAGGTCGTGACGAACTGCCCGAGCCCCATGAGGAGGCCGATGTTGATGTTGCCGAACACCTTGGTACCCATGAAGCTGGGCGCGAAGATCGACAGCAGGACGTACACGAAGTACCAGACGAGGAAGAACGCCGTCACGGGGAAGACGAACTTGCGGAACGTCGTACGCAGATCCTGAAACTCCGCGCTCTGCTGCACGGCGAGGTATCGCCGCGCCGCGGCGTCGTGGTCGACGGGCTTGTCGACCACGGGTTCGGACGAACGATCCAGCTGCTCGTCCGGCTCATGTGGCGTACTCACGTGAGCCCCTTTCCCCCGGCCGCCTCGGGCGCGGGAACGATGTGTTGTGAATCACACCTTGGCGTGTCGGACAAACCATACGGAGGACGGACTCACGTGAGGGTCGCATCGCGACCTACTTGCCAGTGTCAATCGGATTGTGATGTTCGGAGCCCGCCCTTTCCGGGGCGGCCCGGTCATGCGCGGCGGCGGCAACACGACGCTGCGGCAAGCCCTGCACTGCGGCGAATTCCTCCCCAATCCTGGCGGGCATCTGCGCCTGCTGCGCCAGTAGGCTGGGCACATGAGGACGGGGCGGGCACGACGAGCCCAACGGTGGTTCGCCGACGAGGAACGACGAAAGATCAGCACAACCTTCGACGATCGCGAGACCGAGCCGTCGAGGGTTCTCAACGCAGCCATCGCCCTGGCGCTCGCACCCGAGGCGCGGCGCGTCCTGGACGTCGGGTGCGGGGGTGGGGAGATGCTCGGTTCGATCCGCAGACTCGACGCGACCCTCCACCTCGTCGGCATCGACCCGGTCGAGAGCGCCGTCGCCGAGGCTCGCCGACGTTTCGGGGCTGACGCCCGCGCCACCTTTGCCGTCGCCGCCGCCGAAGACCTCGAGGATCTGGAGCATCCGGTCGACTTGGCCGTCAGCCACCTCAACCTGGGCTTGTGGAGTGACCCACTGCGTGGCCTGACCCGAGTCATGAGCCACCTCGCGCCGGGAGGCGTGCTCTTCGTCGTCGATGTCGCCGAGGCCCGGACGTCGGCCGACACGGAGGCGTTCCTCGCTCTTGCTCGCACCGACGACGAACGGGAGTACCTGAGCGACCAGCTCGCGGCTGGTTTCGAGCCCCGTCAACTCGAGGATCTCCTGCACGCTGCAGCCGACGAGGCCCGGCGAAAGGTTGATGTCCACGTCGGCCGGGGTGGCCTCGCAGGCTTCGCCTACGACGACGCGCGCGCGGGCGAACTCTTCGCCGCTTCGGCCGTTCGAGAAGCCCTACAAGCCTTCTCCTCCGGTGACTCCACGGCCAACGCGGTGGTGAGCGCGGTGGTCAACGTCCGATGACCGCCACACCCCACTTCCTCTCGACGCAGGATCTCGAACGATGGATCAAACTGCGTTCGGTCCTCCTCGTCCTTCTCACCGCTTTGGCGGTGTGGGAGGCGGGCTGGCCGATGGCGATCGCGCCCGTCTGCGGCGCGGCACTGTTCGCGCTCCTCGGCAGGGAAGGGGTTCCCCGGATTCCGGTGACGATCGCGGCCTTGGCGCTGATCGGGCTCGGCTCCCCCGTCGTCGCGCTGTTCCTGCCCGTCGCCGTCGCGGAGACCTTCTGGGCGTTGCCCCTGCGACAAGCCGTCGTCACGGTCACGGTGGTGTTCGGGGTCGCGTTGGTGTCCATCTTCACTCACGCCGCGTCACCTCACGCCTGGGCCCTCGCCCCGCTTGCTCTCGGTTACCTGCTCAGCATCGCCGCTGCGGTGTGGATCTCCCAGATCCTGGAGGTGACGAAGCAACGGACCGAAGCGCTCGAGGAGTTGCGACGCTCGCAGAAGGAACTGGCCGAGCTGAGTCGGATCGCGGGCATCGAAGCCGAACGTGCCCGCATTGCTCAGGAGGTGCACGACGGTGTGACGCAGCGTCTGGCGCTCATCCGAATGCTGCTCGACTCCGCGTCCGATGCCCGAACGGCGGCTGACGACGCCCGGCAGCGGACGCATCTGGCGTACGTCGAGTCGGGGGAAAGTCTCAAGGAACTTCGGTCGCTTCTCGCCCGAACGGACACCGACGAGGCTCCGGACAACGACGCGGAGTTCGCGCGAGGTGTCCGAGCGGCGGCGGCCAGCGTCGCTGCAGCCTCCGGCCTGAGCGTCAAAACCGACTTCGCACAGTTCCGTCACGGTGAGGAACTCCCCCTTCGTCTGCGCAGCACGGCCACGGCCTTCATCCGAACAGCACTCACGAACACCGTCGAACACTCCGGAGCCGACCGAGCACGCATTACTGTGCTCAGCACCGCTGATCACATCGTGGTGCGCGTGGAGGACGACGGTGTCGGCATGCCACCCACCACCGTGGCGCGGCCGGGGCCGGGACACGGTTTCGGGCTACGCAGCAGCAGGGAGCGGATCGAAGGCCTGGGAGGCCGCCTCAGCATCGGGGAATCCACCGACGGCGGTGCCCTGGTCGAAGCCGAGTTCCCCCTCGTCGGCACGTCAGAATCGGAGAGCTCATGAGTGTGCGAGTCGTCATCGTCGACGATCACGGCTTCGTCTCGTCCGGCTTGGCACTGCTGTTGAACAGCGGCGACGCGGTCGAGGTGGTGGCCACCCTCGACGACCCCCGTGACGTGCCCGAGGCCCTCACCGCACATCGCCCCGATGTCCTGGTCACGGACATGGCGATGCCCCGGATGAGCGGTGACGAACTCATCGCGAGCCTCCGGGAACATCCGCACGCCCCGCCGGCGGTCGTTCTTTCCGCCCTCACCTCGTGCGAGGCGATCGCGGCGGCATTTCGCGCGGGTGCGGTCAACTACGTGTTCAAGGACGCACCCCTGGCGCAGATCGCCAAGGTTCTGGTGGACGCCGCAAACGGCACGTCGACCTATTCGCCGGAGGTCACGTCTGCACTTGCCACCCAGTTCGTTCACCAAGCGCCCGGCCCACCCGTCGAGCTCAGCAGCCGGGAACGCGAGATCCTCACCCTCGTCTCCAAGGGCCTGACCAACCGTCAGGTCTGCCGCACGCTCAGCATTTCCGAGGCGACGGTCAAGACCTATCTCTCGCGCTGCTACACCAAACTCGAGGTGAACGATCGGGCGTCGGCTGTGCGCGTCGCGCTCGAGAAGAACCTCCTCGACGACTAGGCCGGCCAGGCAGACGACGGTTCCGAGGCCAGGCCCTGGGCCTCGTGCCCGGTACCACGACACCGCTCGAGCACGATGTTGTGGCCAGCATGAACGGCGATCGCCGCCGGAAGGCCCAACCGAGCAGCGAAGTGGAACACCGTCCCCGTCAGCAGGTGGTAAGGCCACCGACGCGGGTCCCGGGGGGCGTGCAGCAGCGCGAATGGCACCACTGCCCACAGACGGTGTCTGCGCCACAGCATCTCCTCGGCGACGGCGACCTGGGCCGTCGTGACGACCACTGATTCTCGTCCGGGCCGCGCCCCCAGCTGAGCCATGGTGCCCATGCCGAGCCACCATCCCCCCTTGGCTCCCTCCCGCGATGCCATCCAGGCCAGGACGACGGTGGCAGTGTCGTAGACGCGGCCACTGACGTGCGGATCACGCAGGCGCCGACCCCGTTCGCCGGCCGCTGCTCGCCTCAGTAGCCACGGCAGAGCGAAGTGCGCTGCCGTGGCGGCACCCCACGGCGGGGTCACTGGCCCCGACCGACCGGCACGAGGTACAGCGGAACCTCGTCGACACCGCAGAATCCCAGTGTGCCGTTGACCTCGTCGTCGCAGAATCCGCCCAGAGGACGGGCCGCCAAGTCCATGGCCGAAGCCGTGAGGAGCAAGGTCTGGCACAGATGGCCAGCCTCCATCAGAGCAAATCGCACAGCGCGGTGGCCGTACTTGAAGCGGGAGCGCCACGGCATCATCGACACCACGATCGTCACGGCTGCGTTGTCGATCATGTCCTCCTGCAGGGCAGCACGCGCCAGGGCTGCGTGATCCACCTCGCTGATTCTGGTGAGGCTCGCATTCCCGGCGTCGGCCATCTCGACGTGGAACAGGCCCGGTTCCAGTGCCTCAACTCGGCGAACCACCACCCACAGTTCGAGCGGAAACAGCGCCCCCGCCGACGGCGTGGCCCGTCGCGGCTGTGTGCCCGATGCCGGTCCGGTGCCGGGGCGCGGCTCCCACGCCAACCGCAATAGGGTGGCCAACTCCGTGAGAGTGAGTTCTTCGTCCGCGAACCCGTCCGCGCTGGAACGGCGATCCAGGGCGTCGGCAACGCTCGTCTCGACCTTCATCGGAGCAGGCAGTTCGGTCCTGGCGCGAGAGACGTGGCGCTGTCCGGCACGAGCGATGATCGGGTGCATCTCCGGGGTCGTCTGCAACATCCGGACACCCGGCGCGTCCCAACTCATCGCGTCACGCCGGATCTTCGTGGCCTCGACGAAGTCCTCTGCCGGGTCACCAGGCGCCGGCACTTCGCCGTAGACGACGTCAACGAGATTTGCTCCGTGAACGGAATCGGTGATCATGGCTTCCTCCTCAGGGGAACGGGTGCGGCCAGGGGTTGAGATCGTCGAACGTCAGCTTTCTGGGCGACAACCCGACCTCGAAGGCGCGCTCATAGAGCCGTCGGCCACCGAGCATGCGCCCCGCGTACCCCGAGTCAAGAGCGCTCAGCGCGGGTGCGATCACCTTCGCGACGACCAGGCCCGCCTCTCGAACGTCCGGGCTGGTGAGGTCACAGGCCGCGCACCGCACACCCTGATCACGCAGGCGCCGGGCGATCTCGTCGATCGCGCCGCCCGGTGAAGCGTCCGGAACGGCGGGGAGATCTTCGAGTCCGACACGCTCGGACGAAGCATCGAGAAAGGCCGCTGCGGCAATGCTCTTCGGGTGCAAGGACAGGCGCACGTGGTCGTCGAAATCCGCGACCTGTTCGAAGCCGGCGCCAGGATCGATCACTGCACCCTCACGCTGTTCTGCCTTGGACCACGTCCGCGTCTGGAAGGCCTCGATCATGGCCTTACTAGCTGCCGTCAACGCGGAGGTCGAGCAGGCGGCTCCGAGGGCCAGCGGAGCAACGTCATTGTGCGGATTGCGCACGAGCGCGAGAACCACAGGCACGTCGACGAGGCGGCTCAGATCGACGAGGGAGACAGCGAGTCCTGTGGGCTCGACGTGACGCGCCATGAACTCACGAAGGCTCGCAGACGAATCGGGGTCGATGAGGGGCAGGCTGTGACGCCCGTACCAGGTCGCCATGAAAGCGTCGCGTTCCACGACCTCGAGCAAGCCCGACAACACGGCTTCCTCCCAGGTACATCCACACGCCATGCCGTTACTCGTCGAGTAGCCGATGCGGTTGTCGTCGAGCGCGGTGTTGGCCAGGAACATCAGTTGAGCAGGCACCTCGAGGGGGCTGCCGACCGCGAGGTCGACACCACGCAACCACGCGAGGGAGGTCGACGCAGTGAAGGGCGAGTAGGCGAAGCCCTCGACCGTGAACTGTTCAGGCGCGAAAGGGGTGAACTCCTCGGGGCGAACGTGGTCCACACCTTCGGCGTCGAGCTGCGCACTGGTCGCCCGCCGCAGCGTCGTCGTGTCGATGTACGCCCCGCTGTAACGTTCAACCGTCTCCCCGATCGCTGCGGCACGCGCCTGCCGAGGGTCTGCCGCCCCGCCCCCGTTCAGTTCGTTGCATGCTGCTCCCAGGAGCCACCTCGAATCACAGGCCTGCGCTCCGACGCCCGACATCCGAATGTCGTCGACGTCGTGGAGCTGAGCGAACAGCCTGGACGTCAGCCCCACCAAGGGTGAGGCCAGATGATCGAGCCTGGCCCAACCGGCTTCTCGGTCGGTCCACCTGCTGGTCGGGTCGGGCCGTCGCGGCTCCCGCCGGGCGTCAGCGGCGTCGACTTCCGGCGAGGGGTCGGTGTCCACACGCTGGAGAATGTCCGTCATTGCGAGACACCCCCGTGGTGCCACACCTGCGGAAGTCCGCGCTGGGCCGTGGGGGAACAGTCGGGGCAGCGCGGCACGCGCAGGACCTTGTGCTCCGTGACCTTGACGCCGGGGTGGCTCCTCTCCAGCGCGGCCAGCCCGCCGGGGCACGACATCGTCGAATGATCGCCCAGAGCAATGCGTTCGGTGACCTTCTCGACGGCGAGCGCGGCAACGAACCAACTCAATCCCACCATGTCGGTCGGCATGGGGCTCATCGCAACGGGCTCCGCCCCCGCCAGGTCTTCGATGACGCGTCGATCCGGGAAATTGGCCGCGCGCCTGAGCCGGTAGCACCGCAGGCAGGCAGACGAGTGAGGGCGAATGTACGGCCCGACGACAGAGTGGCCCGCATCGTCGAGGACGACCGGAAGCCACGGCAGGCCCGTCTCGAGGGCCCACGTGTTGTGCTCCGTCAGAAGGACATCGTCCACGGAACCGGCGACCACGACGGCCGGAGCCACGGAGCCTTCGATCTGTGCGCAGGCGCGAGCCTCACGTCCGTCGTCCGTGACCCCCACCCCGCTGTCCTCGAGAATTGAGCGGACACGAGCCGCGAGCGGGTGCTTTCCGAGGACGGGGACGACAGATTCTCGAAGCGCCGCATCGACATCACGCAGAGGATGCACCTGGCCCGAACGCTGCCACAACAAACGAGCGCTGGGTGATGCCTGCGTCATCCCCTCCTCCACGCTGACGAGGCCGGATTCACGCAGCAGTTCGACGAGGGAGGACCATGCCGGCGAGTCCGTCGGCATGGTCGGCAGGACACCGTCGTCACTGCCCGCGAGCAGGGATTCAACGAGGTGGACCATGTCGTCGCCCGAGATGGTCCAAGCCTGGTCTCCCGACCGAACGACGAGCTTCTCACCATGGCGCAGTACGGACGTACCGGGCGCGAGCGTGGGGGCACTCATCGCGCGTCCTTCCGGGCGCCGAGGGCCGTGAAGACGAAGATTGCCAGGCCGAGCGCGAGTCCGATGCCGCCCGCCGTGAGTGCCTTTCCGACGTTTTCTGTCGTCATCCAGACGGCTCCCGCCCCGAGAAGGCTGAGCACGAGGGCAATAGTGATCGGTCCGATGAACGTTTTCACGGTGTTCTCCTTCACTTCGAGGTGGTGTGGGGAGCGTGCCAACCGGTCGGCTCCCGCTTCAGAGCCTGGGTGAGGGTTCGGGCGCCGAGTTCGCTGTTCGACGCCGTCCGTCCGGCCCAGCGTTGATGACCGACGAAGACCGAAGCCGCCGAGCGGCCGAAGACGGCCGACAATCGATCGACAAGGACATTCGCCTCGACCGGGACAATCTGTGGTGCGCGAACGCCCATACGAGCCGCTCGCTGCACGAGCGCTTCGTCAGCCGTTCCCGCCGTTGCGCCCGCGAGGTCGAACACCGACCCATCGGGTGCGGATGCGCTCGCGCGCACGACCTCCAGCACGTCCTGGGCGCGCAACCAGGCGATCGGTTCGTCGCCGTAGGCGTGATGGACCGGCTGATGGGCGCGCAGTGGCTCGTCGTAAACGCTCAGGTCATCGAAGACCGGAGCGAGACGTAGGGTGATCGCTCGGCGCAGGAGCGAACGCGCCTCGTCCTCGCGGGCGGCGAGATCTCGTTCGTAGTCGCTGAGGTCACGTCGGCCGCAGAGACCGATGCTCGAGAGAAGAACCACACGTTCTCCGCTGGCGGCGGCCTCGTGCACGCCGGTGCGCCACTCCTCACCGATGCTCCACAGGTCGAGCACCTGACCGATGTCCACGCCTGAGTTCACTTCACGCAAACTCGCGCGCTGCGTTCGTAGCATCGAGTCTCACCTCCGCTTCATCGGCGCCCAGGTGAAGAGACGCACGGCCAGAGCACCCGCCACGAGTGCCCAGATGCCTCCCACCGCCACAGCCGCCAGCAGGTCGGTGGACGTCGCCGTACCGGCGTAGGCGTCGACGCCCAGTTCGACACTTCGCGTGAAGGGTAGGTAGCGAGCTACGTTCTCGAACCACTGCGGCGTCGAGTCGAGAGGGAAGAACACTCCGGAAGCGAGCATCAGGGGCAAGCCGATGGCGTTGGCGATCGGTGCGGCGGCCGTCTCACTGCGAATCATCACGGTGCACAGCACTCCGAGAGCGCTACCTACAGCCAATGTCAGGAGCACGGCCACGACGAGCATGCCCACCTGCTGAACGGCCGCGTCGTACACGATCAGACCGACGATCCCCAGCACCACGCAGGTCGTCAGCGCCACGAGCCCAGCCGCCACGATGCGTGAACCGAGGTACGAACTTCGAGGAAGTGGTGTGACGAGTACACGTTTCAGTTGCCCGTACTCGCGAAGGTAGGTGAGAGTCACCGCGAGATTCGTCAGTGTCCCCGAGGCAACCGCAAGCGCCATTGTGGCCGGCACGTAGTAGTCAGCCGCTTTCGCCGCGTCATCGCTCGTGGCGGCGAAGGCGACGAGGAAAAGCAGCGGTAGAGCCAGCGTGAAGAAGACTGCGGCAGGGTTGCGCAACTGCTGCAAGATGTCCCAGCGCAACTGCGAGACCATGCCCCCGAGCCCCGTCGGGACGTGGCGTTCCGCGCGCCTGTCCCGGGTACGTTCGGCTCCGTATGCACTCATCGCAATGCCTCCGTTCGGCGTGAGAGGTGAAGGTAGACGTCTTCGAATGTGGGCTCGGCCCCCCGGAAGCCCGTGACACCCTCACCGAAGTCTGCGGTCAGGGATCGGACGGTCCCTTCGGCGACGATTCGTCCAGCGCGAAGAACGGCCACGTGGTCAGCGAGTCGTTCCACCTCAGTCATGTCGTGACTGGTGAGCAGGATGCTCTGACCGCACTCGCGAAGGTCGAGCAACATGCTCCAGATCTCGCGTCGAGCGTCCGGGTCGAGGCCGGTCGTCGGTTCGTCCAGAAAGAGCACCTCGGGCCGACCGAGCATGGCGGCCGCGAGGTCGAGGCGACGGCGCTCACCACCGGAGAGCTTGTGCACCCTGCGATCGGCCACATGGGTCAGGCCCACTGATTCCAGTGCCGACTCACGAGACCTCGGAGTGCTGTACCAGGAACGCGACATGTCGATGAACTCGGCCACGCTCAGATCGGCGTCCAACCTGGTGTCCTGCAGCACCACTCCGATTCGGTCCCGCCACTCGGCGGGAGCTCGCCACGGGTCACGACCGAGCACCTCGACCGTGCCGGCGTCCGGTCGAGCAAAACCTTCCAGCAGATCGACCAGCGTGGTCTTACCCGCTCCGTTCGGACCGAGCAGGGCGGTGATCCGACCGCGCGGGACGGTGAGCGTCACGTGGTCCAACGCGACCGTCCGCTCGTACTGCACGACGACATCCCGGACTTCGATGACAGGACGGTTGGGGGTGGTCATGGGCTCTCTCCTTCGACCGTGTTCTCGCCACGAGGGCGATGAGCTGGCGGGTGACGGTGGGGTGCCCGGAGGCCCGGGCCCCCCACCGTCACTCTGATGCCGAACGTCACATCTGGACGCAACCGACGCAGCACGTCGAGGACGACGACGAACAGCGAGCCGCCGTCGGCTCGAAGAAGACGGCGGACGACCCGAAGGCTTCGACCTGAGCGTCAGAGACAGCGGACTCGATGGCGGTAGCGGTGAACTGCATGACTTCTCCTTCTGTGTGTGCACATGTGAGGCGTCATCCCCACAGCCAATGGCCTGAATGCCTCGGCACTGACAGCGTTACTCGCGAAATCCGCCGAATGAAGAGCTGGGGAGCGACAGGCGACCATCGGGGGACAGACATGTCCCCCACTTGGTGGACACGTCACGTCCACCCGTCGGCGTACTCGCCGGTCAGCGCCCGTGGTTCCCCTCTTGCCCCTGGTCCCGCTCATGACGTTCGGAGCGGCCCCTCACCCGAACGCGACACGCCGAGCCTGGTTTGCACGAACATCCAGCGTTCGTAGACTCGGCGATATATGGGTGAGGACGAGCCGTACTGGTACGACGACGAATACGACGATGAGTCCGAGAACGAAGAGGCTGATCGTTCCCGTCAGCGCGCCTTCGTCGGGGTCGTGACGGCGGCCGTCGTCGGCTCCGTGGCGCTCGTGGGGGCCACCCTCTTCGCGAAGCAGTTCGAGGATGGCCGCGACGGCGACGAACTGCCCGGCTCTGTGGCTTCCTCGACGTCTGAGCCGTCGAGCTCTTCCTCGTCGACGAGTTCGCCGAGTTCTTCGAGCAGTTCGCCGAGTTCTTCAAGCAGTACGAGTTCCTCGTCGACCTCTTCGGCAACCAGCTACGACTCGGCGGCGGCCAAGGCTGCCGCAGAGCGTGCAGCAGCCGCTGAACGCGCCCGCAAGGCAGCGGCAGCCCGCGCTGCAGCCGAGGCGCGGGCGTCGGCCTCCGCGAAGGCCAAGGCGAGTGCGTCGAAGAGCTCCAAGTCTTCCAGCGCGTCCAAGAGCTCGAGTTCGTCGAAGTCGAGTTCCAGCACGAGTTCGACCACGCCCAAGCCGACCTCGCCGAAGCCCACCACTCCCAAACCGACGACCCCGAAGCCTCCGTCTCCGACGAACACCTTCACCACTCAGCCGGAGCCGACGCCTCCGCCCGCGCCGTCGACCCCGCCTCCGCCCGCGCCGTCGACCCCGCCTCCGGCCGCGCCGGAGGGCGCTCCCGCGTCATAACGCGTCAGGGGCCGAGCTTGCGGCCGTTGCCGTCGCGCACGGAGCCCGTCCACATGAGGATGGCGTCGACGAACGCCCACAGCGACAGGCCCATGAGGACGAGGAAGCCGATGCCGAAGATGAGCGTCACCATGCCGAAGAGCCACATGCCGAGCTGAATCGCGCCGACCGTCGTGTCACCGATGTAGAACCGCCCGACGCCGAGCCACCCGAGAAAGAACTGCAGAAGACCTGCGGCAACCTTCGACTTGTCCGACAGCGGCTCACCCGTGTACGGATCGACACGCCCCTGCCAGGGGCCGGCGAAACCGGCCGCGCCCGGCACGAAGCCCGGGGTCGGCTGGGCCCGGAACACATTGGGCGTCGCCTGCGGCGGGTACGGATACGGCTGATGCGCGGGGTAACCGTCCGCGTACGAAGTGGATCCGCTCGAATACCCGTACGGCGTCTGAGGCTGCGACGGCACCGGGCCCGACGACATGCGCGTGGGCTCGTCGTACACGGACCGGTCGTCGTCACAGCCGCTCGTCTCCCACCGCTGGTTGCTCATGCTTCATGCTGGCACACGCCGGCGACAAAGGGTCCGAAGTTGTCCACAGGGGATGAGACGAGCGGCGACCCGAAACACCGGATCGCCGCTCGTCGTAGACGCTTTCGCGCCGAGAGGTCAGTCGCGGAGCGCGCTGATCACACTCGTGATGACGAGCGCGATTCCGGCGATGAGACAGAGCGTCAGGCCCCAACCGCTGCCGGCGCTGAACGAGGCCTGATCACCCAAGGACGACATCTGGTCCTTGAGATCGGCCAGGTCGGAGCGCACGTCGAACCAGTCGTAGATGGCGACGGCCGATGCGACGAGACCCATCGCGACAGCGCCCCACATGACCGGCTTGCGCACTCGCCCGATGGCGCGCAGCACACCGAGCGCGAGCGCGATGAGGGCCGGAATGAGGATGATCCAGCCGTCGGTGACCTTCTCCTGATCGGCGCCCGTGGAGCGCCCCTCAGGAGCGTTCGACGACTCCATGCCCAGGCCGTTCGTCGAGGCGGTGAAGTCGCCGGTCATGGGGTGACCCACCTTAACGAACACCCAGGTGCCGAAGCAGCCGATGACGGCGAGGAGGGCCGCCGCGACGACGCCCCAACCCATGGTGCGTCCGATGCCGGCCTTCGGCTTCGCCTTAGTGTCGGTCGTCGCGAACGATCCGTTCTGTCCGAACTGACCGTACTGCTGCTGGTTGTTCTGGCCGGCGAAACCGTGACCGGCGGCGGGCTGGCTGTTCCACTGCTGGTTGCTGCCCGGTGCGCCGGACGAATGCTGCGCGCCCTGCGACGCGTAACCACCGCTGGGGTAGTTGCCCTGCGGCTGCGAGCCGTAGCCCTGGCCCGGCTGGTTCTGGCCGAACTGGCCCGGCTGACCCTGCTGGATCGGCTGACCGCTCGGGTAGCCACCCTGCGACGGGTACTGCTGCTGGGGGGCCTGGCCCGGCACCGGCGGGTACTGCCCGGGGCCACCCTGAGGCTGCTGGCCGTTGTACCCCTGCTGCCCCTGGCCGTACTGGCCCGGCTGACCGCCGTTCTGCTGGTGCTGCCAGGTCTGCGCCGGACCCTGCTGGTTCTGGCCCTGGTGCGCCGCCTGGGTGGGCTGCTCGTCCCAGTTGCCGTTGTTGTTCGACATCTCTCGTCCCCTCCCGACACCTGTGGTGTATCGATCGGTACAAAACTAGCCCCGACTCCCACCTCAGGACGACGCTAATGCGTTCCGCGCCGTAACTTTCGGGTCACGCCGGTTCGTCGTCGCCCTCGTCGCCGATACGTCGACCGCCCCGCATCGGCTGGAAACCCCGCCCCTCTGAACCTTCCACTCGCGTCGCTTCGGAACCACAAGGCCGCTGACGGAGTCAAAGGGGCATGAGACGCACGCAGGCACTGACGTTACGAGCCGGAGCAGCAGGGTTGCTCGCCCTCCTCGCGGCCTGTTCGCAACCGGAGCCGTGTGCGTGCAGCGTCGCCCCGATCAGCGACTCGCTCATGCCCGTGGGCGTGGCGTCGCCGCAGGAGCCCGGGCAGGGGACGGTCAGACCGTCAACTCTCGTCGAGGGCGACACCCGGATCACCGACATCGTGTGGGACGAGTGGGGGGCGGAGAACATCACGGCGCGCGGCACGATCGATGGCCGTCGCGTCACGTTGCGTCTGGTCGCCGCGCCCTGCGCGGGCCGCGACCGCTACGTGGCACTCACCTATGGGACGTCTGCCGAGTTCGACAAGGGCGGGACGACCACGCTGAGGATGTGCGAAGACCCGCCGTCCACGCCTGGCTCACCGACGTCGACGGACTCCCCGACGACGTAAGGCACTCAGATCGTCAGGGTGCCGCGGGCGAAGGCACCCAGGATGCGCTCGTGCGTCTGGCGGGGCAGGGCTCGTGATCCCGGTTCGCCGATCGGCGTTCCGGGACGCGCGGGCGCGGTGGCGAGCAGGTCGTCGAGTCCGGCACGCGCCACCATGAGCAGCCCGTGCGTCGCGCGGGTGCATGTGACGGCGAGGCGGCCGAACGCCGAGTTGAACTCGTCGAGTTTGCTCGCGCCCGAGAGCGGGTGGATGGCGACCGTGATGCCGTTCGTCTGCCCCTGCCAGGAGTCGACCGTCGAGGCGATGACTGCGCCCTCGGGCAGGTCGTAGCGATGCGTGAGGCGTTCGACGACGTCACTCATGTCGTCGACGGCCTGGTTGCGAGTTGCGAGCAGCGCGATGAGCGGGTCGCCGCCGAAGTCGTCGATGCCGTCGGTGCGCTCTCCCGTCGGTGACCCGTCAGGGCCGTAGGTGGCGCTGCGCAGTTCGAAGCCGTCGGCCACCAACTCGTCGAGGAGGGCCTCGATCGCCGCCACGAGCGGAACGTCGATGTCGGCGGCCTCCGCCTCGGGAAGGCCGTCGATCTCGAGGAGCGTCGGACGGCCGGTGCCGAGTTGGCGCCACACGTCGTCGGACGCAGCGCGCACCGGCATCAGCGCGTCGACGAGTTCGGGGCCGCCGATCTCCTCGCCGAAGGTCGGCTCATCGGCGTCTTCCCTCGCGCATACGCCCGCGACGATCGACCGATCGCCAGGCGCTGCAACGCAGTTCAGTTCGGCCCAGTCGGGGTAGAACGCCTGCCAGAGCCCCAGCTGCTCACCCGTGGGACGCCAGACGGCGGGCAGCTCACGCACCCACGTGACCCCGTCACGCTCGGCGTCGAGTCGTCGCGCCGTGATGCCGACGTACGACTCCGGCCATGCGCGGTACGGGTTGTAACCCGAGTCGCCGCGCCAGGGGTTGGCCGAGGAGTCGAGGGGCGGCAGCTGCCCGACGTCGCCGACGCCGACGTGAAGTTTCGACAACCACGAGACGCGGTCGAAGAGATGCTCCGCGAGTTGCCACGCCTCGTCGACGAAAAGGACGTCGAACAGCGGTTCGTGACGCGCGAGGTCGCGGCTCGTCTTCCACGCATAACCGCGCATGCCCATCATCGCGGCGGTGGCGAGGATGACCGGTGTCTCGAGATCGAGCTCACCCGAACTGACGATGGTGCACCGCTCCGCGAGGTGGGGCGGCAGGGTGTCGCGGTCGATCGAGTTACTCATGACGAGCGCGACGTTCTCGGCGCCGACATCCTGACCCAGCGACTCTGCGAGCGACCACAGCTGCTTGTTCGTGAACGCCGTGATGCCCACGCTGCGGCCGGTCGGTGTGCGCCCTTCGCCGAGGCCGCTCGCCTCAGCCACCATGCGCTTGAGAACGAACGACTTGCCCGCGCCCGCAGCGGCTTTGAGCAGGATGCGTCGCGCGGCCGGAGCCGCGTCGTCACCCTCGGGGTCGTAGGAGCGGAGGGCGTCGTCGACCGCCGCGAGCGCCGCGTGCAGTTCGGCCACGGCGTCAGCGGCCACGGCAGCGTTCGAGGCCGCGGCACTCGCGTGGTGCTGCGCGTTCTCAACGGGGGTGGGCGTGGTGAAGGTGAGAGCCATGGGTCACTCCCCCAGATCGTCGCGGGTGAGGTCGGATGGCGGCTGCGTCGCGTCGACGTCTTCGTCGTCGGCCTGCGGCAGCGTGCCCTCCGCGATGTCGAAGGCATCCGTGTCGACGAGCGGCGGCCACACCTGCGGGTTGAGTTCGCCGGCCTCGCGGCGCTCGGCGAGGTAGTCGCTGAACTCGGCCTCGGCCGCCTCGTGCGGTTTGCAGCACCAGGCGTGGTTCCCCGGGTCGTTCGCGTACGAGTCCGGCCCGCACGCCTCGGCGTTGCGACGTGCCGGGCGGGGTGCGCTCGAGGTGTCGAGATTGGGCATCGGCACGGCGACCTCGCGGCGGTAGGAGAAGTTGCCGAACTTCTCGTAATCGCCGAGAACAATGTCGTCACCGACCGTGAGTTCGCGCGGTTCCTTGCCCTTGGTTGGCTTCGCCGGCTCGAAACCGAAGAGCCGATAACCCACGGGCGCGGCCTCGTCGGGAAGCGCAGCCCGTTCGACGTCGTCGAGGTCGAGAAGGGCGCCGATCGGGATGCGTCCCCACTTCGTCGGGCTCTTCGCGTTGGGGATGCCCTCGGCGATCGTCGGCTCGTCGTTAATGTGCAGGGCGACGACGTTCTGCCCGGCCGTGAAGCGCCGCGAACCGACGGCAAGCACGAGCGGGTTGTCGCCGACGACGCGGGCGAGCGCCACGTGCCTGACGCCGGCGTTGAGTGCGGCGTCGCGCGCTTCCTGCGGGTCGCCGAGCATGGCGAGCCCGTGGACGAACTCGGCGTCGCCGGACAGGATCTCGACCTGGCTGTTGCGCCACCACCGCGAGGTGCGGCCGAAGCGGACGAGGTCGCTTGCGTGCAGGTGGAGTCGACGGCGCCAGACCTCCTGCGCTGCGCCCTCGTGCGCCCGGTGCGCCACACGCGTCGGAGCGTCGGGCAGATCGGCCAGAACGCTGCGGGCGTCGTCGAACAGGCTGAGTTTGTAGTCGAGCTCGTCACGGACCAGGTCCGGGAAAGGCGGCCCCTCGGGGGGTTTCACGTGAAACGAACCCTCGACGGCTTCCTGCTCATGGCGCTTGCGCCGCATCGAGATCTGCGAGAACAGTTCGTCGGAGCGATCGCGGCTCAGGCGCGCGCCGGGGGTCTCGTGGCGGTCGGCGATCTCATCAGACAGCGCCCGGTGATCGATCGGGGTCTCGCGCGTGGCCCACGCGAGCAGATAGTCGAGACGGCCGGCGTCACCCAGCGGGCCGCCGGGAATGACGTGCCGCGCCACGACGTCACGCAGGACGACAGTGGTGCTGCGCCCGACGAGAGCGCGAGAGCGGTCGTCCTCGAGGAGGAAGCTGACGGCGAGGCGCTGCTCGTCGGTGAGCGGAGCCGGCACGGTGGCGGGGTTGCCGTCGAAGGTGAGGGGCTCGCGTCCGGCCTCGAGGTCGCGCGCCCAGCGCAAGCGGCTCGTCTCGATACCGGCGAGGGAGTCGGCGATCGAGACGAGGAGGTCGGCAGTGGCGCGGTCGGGCACGACGAGGTGAACAGGGCTCGGGTCGGGCTCTCCGTCCTTGTCGAGCGGCGCGGTCGCGAGGAGCTCCTTCATCGCCGCGGCGAGCTGCTCGCCGAGGAGCGACATCACGGCGAGTCGGGTGTCGGGTGCCTGCGGTTCGGCGGTGGCGAAGGACGCGAGTTCGCTCAAGGTGCCGTCGGTGAGCACCCGGCGAACGGCCATGCCGTAGACGCCGAGGGCGCTGCTGTCGGCCTTCGCGACGACGACCTCGATCGTGCCCGCCTCGCCCACGGGGTCGATACGGCCGTGCGGCGTGAACTGCGGCGCTCCCTCGAGGGTCGCGCGGACGGCGGCCGTCAGGGTTGTCGACGTGCGTTCGGGCGCGACGCCGTCGGTGACGAGGGCTGCGAGCGCCGGACGGTCGTCGGTGGGCGCCCCGATCTCGACCAGGACGTCGGTGGCGTCGCTCGACGTGCGCAACTGGTGACGGCAGTAGCGAAACATCGAGCAGGTCTGGCAAGAGGTGGGGTCGAACTCCTTCTCGCGGTGGTCGACCCACGCCTGCAGTTCGCTCTCGGGCACGTGGTCGCCGCCCGTTTGGGCGTGCACCTCCTGGCGCAGCGCTTCCCGCTCGGCGGCGCGGGCGCGCACCTCGGCGCGGTGGTCGTCGAGGCGTTCCATGACGGCGGTGGGCTGGAGGAAGCTGTTGCGGGGCACGGCGAGCGCGCCGTAGGTGTGCACGCGCATGTCGGCGGGCCGCTTGCTCCAGGCTTCCGCGGACTCGGCGCCGAGGGCGACCTGGAGGAAGCCCTTGAGCATGCGGCCGTCGTCGATGCGGCTGCGCACGCGCTCGTAGTCCTTCGCATCACCCATGACGAGCCAGCTGCCGATGGCTTCGTCGGCGACGGCGGTCATCGTCTCGTCGTTCGCGTCAGCTGCCTGGAGGGCTTCGTCGAGTTCGTCGGGGCCTGCGGCCCCCGGACCGAGTGGGTCGTCGACGAATCGCGGTGTGACGATGGCGAAGTCGGGCTTGACGGGCGTAGCGCCGGTTTCGCCCTCGAGGCCCACGAAGGGCACGGCGAGCGACATGATGAGGGTGCAGTGGCCGTGCTCGACCGCGGCCTCGTGCGCCTGCGCGAGGGCCTGCGCCGTGGCACCGACGGAGACGCGCGCGTCGAGGCGCGTGACGGCGTCGGGGCGGCGCAGGCGCAGGTCGCCGACAGCGGTGGTGAGCAGCGGAGAGACGAAGCGTTCGTCCTTGACGAGGCGTTCGAAGGTCATGGCGCGCATCCAGCGCGCCTCGGGGATGCCGCCGTCAGCGTCCGCGTGGCCGAGGCGTTCGGCCAGTTCACGACGCGCGAGGCCGGTCACCATCGGGTCGGTGTGGCGGAAGCGCTCGCACCCCGCGTGTGCCGAAGCGGCGACGGCCGACGAGCCCCCGCCCGTGCTCAGTGATCCCATTCGCTCCCCTTCACGCGCAGCCGCTCGCCATTGTGGCCGATGTCACCGACAGCCGCCGCGATTCTGTAGACGTTCGGCGTCTCATACGACGCGGAACGTCTACAGAATCGACGCGGAGGGGGTGTTACCCAGACCACGTGGGGGCGTTCGCAATAATCGCCGTCGCGCTTCGCACCCCGACGAAAGATGAGGCCTGATGTCGACGTCCCCCTCCGCCCGTGGCACCTTCCGCGAGGACGACGGCAGCCCCGTCGCCTTCGCCGACGCCCTCAAGGTCTGGACGCGCATCGGTTACGCCCTCCTCCTCGACACCGCCACCCGCTACAACGCGGTGACGACGTACAAGGAACTCACGACGCGGGTGCAGGACGAATCCGGCCTCCGCACGACGACGCCGAGCGCGACCCTCGCAGGCAAGATCCTCGAGTTGTGTGCCGTCCAGGCTGCACAGCAAGGCGAGCCGCCGCTGACGTCGCTGTGTCTCAAGGCCGACGGAACCGTCGGAGCCGCCTACTGGCGCATCCCGACGGCGGAAGACGTCGAGCTGTCCGCCGTGACAGCCGATTCGGACGTCGAGGCGCACGCCGCCGAGCACCGCCTCCTGTGCTACCGCAAGCACGCCACGGACCTGCCCGCCGACGGCGGTACCGCCACCCTGCCGGAGCACCTCGTCGCCCGCCGCGAGCGCACCGAGCGTCGCGCCGAGAAGGCACGCATCGCCGAGCGCGCGGACGCCCCGAAGCCCGTGTGCCCCACGTGCTTCACTCAGCTACCCGCGAACGGCATCTGCTGGCAGTGCGACTGACGCCCTGAGCCGGCCGTTGGGCAGGGTTTCCTGCGGTTGGGCAGTCTCCGACTCGGCCCAACAGCAGGGGAGTCCGCCCAACGATCCTTTGTGAAGGATCGTTTCTCCATGGAACCTCTCCGTCGTGCCCCGCGTCACAGACGCATCAAGCAGGCACCAGCCAAGGAGTTCAGCCATGAAGGTCCCCCGCTCCGCCGTCACCGCCCTCGCGGCCACGGCCCTCACCCTCACCCTCGGCGCCTGCCAGCAGGAGCAGACCGCCGGAGGTTCGCCCAGCGTCACGGCGTCGTCGAGCGCTTCGTCCTCGTCAGCCTCGGGCGGCGGCTCGAGCACCACGTCCTCGGGCACGCCCACCCGAACCGCAACGTCGAGCGCGTCGGCCACGCGGTCGACGCCCGCAGCAACGACGCCGAGCACCACGAGCACCCCCGACTCCGAGGCGCAGTGCTCCACCTCCACCGCCTCCCAGGCCGCACGCGACGCTGCCAAGCGAGTGCCCCCGTACGACCCGGGGTTCGGCGACGGCACCCGCTGGAAGTACACGGCCGACTCCTCCATCAACGGGTGGGACCGCTGCGCCGGCCTTTCCTGGGTCGCTCTGCCCATCGAGCGCGGCACCGGCAGCTCCCCGTGGCAAATCGCCCTGTTCCGCCACGGCGAGTACCTCGGCACCGCGACCGCCAAGGGCTATGGCTTCTGGCCGACGATCACCCGCGTCAGCGACGACAAGATCAAGGTCGTCTACCACTGGCCCAAGGAGGGCGAGGGCACCGCGAACGCGAGCGGCACCACCGTCGCCTACTTCGCGTGGGACGACGTCGACCACACCGTCCGTATGACCGGCAGCACCCCGCCCGAGAACTGATCGAGCACCGGGCAGACTTCGCTGCGGTTGGGTAGTCGCCGACACGGCCCAACCGCAACGAACTCTGCCCAGCGAACGAACCCGTCACTGCGGCAGGCGCAGGACGCCCCTGTGGGACACTGGCGGGCATGGCCGCAGCCACGCGAGGACGTCGCAAATTTCTGCGCCACCCCAGCCAGGTCGTGGCCCTCGCGTTCGCCGCCGCCATCCTCGTCGGGGCGGTGCTGCTCTCGCTACCCATCGCGACGCACGACCCGGGGCGCGCCCCCTTCGTCACGTCGCTGTTCACCGCGACGAGCGCCATCTGCGTCACCGGCCTGTCGACGGTGGACACCCCGAACTACTGGACCCCGTTCGGCCAGGTCGTCATCCTCGTCCTCGTCCAGATCGGCGGCTTCGGCGTCATGACGCTGGCGTCGCTGCTCGGCCTCGTTCTCGCGCGCAAGGTGGGGCTGCGCACGCGCGTCACGACGGCGCAGGAGACGAAGAGTCAGGCGATCGGTGACCTGCGCAGCCTCCTGCTCGGTGTCCTGCGCGTCACCGTCGTCATCGAGTCGGTGACGACGATCGCGCTCGTTCTTCGATGGTGGCTCGGCTACGGCGAAAGTTTCGGGCGCGCCGCGTACCTCGGTGTCTTCCATGCCGTTTCGGCGTTCAACAACGCCGGTTTTGCGCTCTTCAGCGACAGCCTCATGTCGTACGCCACCGACCCGCTCATCGTCGGTCCCATCTCCATCGCCGTGACGCTCGGCGGCATCGGCTTCCCCGTCATCATGGAGCTGCTGCGCCAGCACAAGCCCCACCGCTGGAGCCTCCACACCAAGATCACGCTGCTCATGACGAGCGTTCTGTTCGTCGGCGGTGCCATCCTGCTCACGGCGCTCGAGTGGAACAACCCTCAGACGCTCGGCACCCACCACGGCTTCGACAAGCTGCTCGTCGGCCTCTTCCACTCCGTCGCGCCGCGCAGCAGCGGCTTCAACACGTGGGACAACGGCGCCATCGAGGACGGCACCCTCATCGCCACGATCGCGCTCATGTTCATCGGTGGCGGCTCGGCCGGCACCGCCGGTGGCATCAAGGTGACGACCTTCTTCCTCCTGCTCATCGCGATCATCGCCGAGGTGCGCGGTGAGGAGGACGCGACGGCGTTCGACCGCCGCATCGACTCGCGCGCCATGCGTCAGGCCCTCACCGTCGCGCTCATCGGTATCGCCGCGATCATCTCCGGCACGATCGCGCTGACGCAGATGACACACCTGCCGCTGCGTGATGCAATGTTCGAAACGACGTCGGCGTACGCCACCGTGGGCCTGTCCACCGGGGTGACGCCGGAACTGCCACCGTCGGCTCAGATCCTCGTCTCGGGCCTCATGTTCTTCGGCCGACTCGGGCCGATCACCCTCGTCTCCGCCCTCGCCATCCGCGAGAGTTCCCGCCGCTACAAGCTTCCGGAAGGCAGGCCCATCATTGGCTAGGAAGAACCTCTCCGACGGCGTCGTCGTCATCGGCCTCGGCCGTTTCGGCAAGTCGCTCGCCCTCGAACTCGAGCGCGAGGGCATCGAGGTGCTCGGCATCGACGCCTCCGACAAGCTCGTACAGCAGCTCGCCAACCGCCTCACGCACGTCGTGCAAGCCGACTCCACCGACGACAAGGCCCTGCGTCAGCTTTCGGTTCACGAGTTCAGCCGCGCCGTCATCGCAATCGGCACCGACCTCGAATCGAGCGTCCTCACCGCCTCGATCCTGCTCGAAATGGGCATCTCGAACGTGTGGGCGAAGGCCGTCAGCCAGTCGCACGCGCGCATCCTGAGGCAGCTCGGCGTCCACCACGTCGTGCGCCCGGAACACGACATGGGCCAGCGCGTCGCGCACCTCGTGCGCGGGCGGATGCTCGACTACATCGAGTTCGACGACGGCTACGCGCTCATCAAGACGCAGCCGCCCGCTGCGGTTCTCGGCAAGCCCCTCGGCGAGACGCGCGTGCGTTCGTACTACAACGTCACCGTCGTCGGCGTGAAGCGTGCGGGCCAAAGCTTCACCTACGCAACGCCGGAGACCGTTCTCGAGGAGGGCGACATCGTCATCGTCTCGGGCGAACGTGACGCCGTGGAGAACTTCAGCGACGAAACCTGACGTGGCACAGTGGAATTGCACTGAATCCCACGCGATCTCAAGGAGTGTCGATGGCTGAGAAGAAGGAAGACCCGGGCCCGTCGGTCAAGGACGACGAGATGTACGAGGCCCTGCGTCGAGAGGGCAACAGCAAGGAGAAGTCGGCACGCATCGCCAACGCGGCCGCCAACTCCTCGCGCAGCGAGGTCGGCGAGAAGGGCGGCGAAGCGGGCAGCTACGACGACTGGAGCGTTGACGAGTTGCACAAGCGGGCCGCCGAACTCGACATCGAGGGCCGCAGCTCGATGACGAAGGACGAACTCATCGAAGCTCTGCGCTCGCACTGACCGGGCTGATGGGCCCTGATCAACTCACAGGGAACCGACGGCCGGTGAACCACGTCTCAGCTGTGAAGGGGCACTCGCGCCCTGCTGCACCTGGGAGGGAACACCATGCGCACCACCGCAGTCGCCGCTCTGACGCTCACCGCCGCGCTCGCCCTCGGGGCATGCCAGGACGAGGTCACCTCTGCGTCACCGTCGAGCACGGCGTCGTCCAGCGCGAGCAACACCACGGAGGGCCCGTCCTCCGCGTCGAACCCTCCCCCCACGACGCGTGCTTGGAGCAAGACGCCGACGTCCGGCGCAACGGCTGCGAACGCTTCGGGTCGTGAGGCGATCACGAGCTTCGACTTCAAGAACGCCACGTGGAGGACGGCGGACGGTTCGCGCGTCACGATGAAGAACGGCCGGGCACGCACGGCAGGAAGCGACGGCTCGACGCGCACCTACAGCGTGTCACCGCACTACCAGCTCTGGACGCACACTCCGCTGTTCTACGACCTCGACGACAACGGCTACGAAGACGCGATCGTCGTGCTCGAGGAGGCGGAGGGCAACGGCTACAGCGACACCCCCATCGTCTGGCTGGGTGGGCCGAGCGGACCGCGTCAGCTCACGACATCCGCCCTGCCGAGCGCTCAGCGATGCGGCACCTACATCAAGAGCATCAAGGTCGTCGACGGAGGAACGATCGTCGTCGAAGGCGCCGAGCGCAGCGAGAACCAGGTGTGCGCAGAGCTGCCGAACAAGCCGTTCACGCGCACCTTCTCGGTGAAGGGCAACCGGGTGGTCGAGCAGATCGTCGAGTGACGATCAGCGCGGCTGCACGGCTCCCGGGTAACGCCAGTTGAAGACGACTGCCTCGTCGTCGAGGCACGAACCCGGCGCAGCGCCCTGGCCGACCATCTCATCGGGATTGTGCGAGCACGTGTAGCTGCCGACCTTCGAGGATGCGCCCTTGGCCCCCTCGGCTGTCGCTTCGTAGGTGGCCAAGGCCTTCTTCGCGTCGGCGCACGTGATGCCGCGACGGTCGTAGATGCGGCTTCCCCCGGCGTAGCAGTCGCCGGCGCGGGGGCCGGACAGCTGCTCGGCCGGATACGACGTCGACGGCGCCTTGCTCTTGAGGTCGATGCCGCCGTCACCGATGGGCTCGTCGCCGCCGGGCGACGACTTCTGCGACGATTCCGACGGCTTGGGCGACGACGTTGCACTCACGGCTGACGAGGTTGAACTGCTCGTCTCGGACTGCGACGACTCGTCTCCCCCCGAGCATCCTGCGAGCATGACGACTCCGGTGAGGAGCATCGGCACGGTACGTGCCCACGACATCTGGTCTCCTGACGGTCGGTGGTGGCATCTCATCGTGTCACGCAGGGGCGCAGGGGCGTTTCACGTGAAACTCTCGTGTCGGATGACCACGAGAAGGATCCGACGAGCGAGGAGGCAGCATGCCGGAGGGCGACACCATCGTCTGGACCGCTCGACGCCTCGACGCTTCCCTGAGTGGAAAGGTCCTCACACGCACCGACTTTCGTGTGCCGAGCCTCGCGACAACGGATCTGGCGGGGCGGGAGTCGCTTCCCGTTGCGACGTACGGCAAGCACCTGTTTCACCGCTTGTCCGGCGGCGTGACGATCCATTCGCATCTCAAGATGGAGGGCCGGTGGTCGACGCTCGTCGCACCCCATGCCGCTCCTCCGCGCGAGGCGAAGCGTCTCGAGACCCAGGTGCGGCGGGCCGAGCGCGGCCACACGACGCGGGCGTTGCTCTACGTCTCCGACGCACTCGCGGTGGCCTCGAAACTCGGCCTGCTCGACGTCATCCCGACGAGCGAGGAGCAGGCGATCATCGGCCGTCTCGGGCCCGACATCCTGGCCGAGAGCTGGCCGGAGACCGGGCTGGATGCCGCCCTCGACAACCTGAGAGGCCAGCCCCAGCGCCTCCTCGGTGAGGCGTTGCTCGACCAGCGCAACCTTGCCGGGCTGGGTACCTTCTGGATCAGCGAGATGCTCTTCGTCCACGGCGTGCTGCCCTGGCTCACAGTCGCCGAGGTGCCCGAGGAGACGCTGCGCGCGGTGCTCGACGACGCCCGCCGACTCATGCTCGCGAGCGCCACCACGGGTGTCCAGAGTTCGACGGGTCGCGCCGGTGATGGCGAAACGAAACGCGTCCACGCCCGCTCCGGGCTGCCGTGCGTGCGCTGCACGGACACGGTGCGCGTCGCGATGATCGGTGAAGCCGGCCGTGAACGAACACTGTTCAGCTGCCCGACGTGTCAGGGCGGCTACGCACCGAACGACGATCGCCGTCCGCAACGCCCCCTCGTCGAGCGTCCCGCCGGTGGTCGCCGGAGGGTGTGAGTACCACCCTCTCGGGTCTGCCTGCTGTTCATCCGCGGTGCGTAACGTCGAGGGTGAACTGGCGCGCGTCGGCTCGCGGGGCCGCCCCGCACGCATCCACGCGCCTCGCACCGCATCTCTCGAGGAGTGAACGATGGCCGATCAGTACACCTTCACCAACCCCGTCACGCAGTACACGAACGAGAACTTCAGCGACCGTCAGCAGGGCTGGCCCGGCCTCGACACGAAGATGACGCCGAAGGCCGACCACGGTGAGGACACCTACCGCGGCAGCGGCCGCCTGGAGGGCCGCAAGGCGCTCATCACGGGCGGCGACTCCGGTATCGGCCGCGCCGTTGCCATTGCGTACGCGCGCGAGGGCGTCGACGTGGCGATCAACTACCACCCCGAGGAGCAGAAGGACGCCGAGAGCGTCCGCAAGCTCATCGAGGACGCCGGCCGCAAGGCCGTCCTACTGCCGTGCGACCTTATGGACGAGGACGCCACGCGCCGCATGGTGAACGACGCCGTCGAGAAGCTCGGCGGCCTCGACATCCTCGTCAACAACGGGTCGCGTCAGCAGTACTGCGACGACATCGCCGACCTCACGAGCGCCGACTTCGACGCCACGTTCAAGACGAACGTGTACGCGATGTTCTGGATCACCCAGGAAGCCCTGCCGCACATGCCGGCCGGTTCGACGATCATCAACACGAGCTCGATCCAGGCCTACAAGCCGAGCGATCACCTGCTCGACTACGCGACGACGAAGGCCGCGATCAACACGTTCAGCAAGGGCCTCGCACAGCAGCTCGCGCCGAAGGGCATCCGCGTCAACGTCGTGGCGCCCGGCCCGTTCTGGACGCCGCTGCAGGTCTCGGGCGGCCAGCCGAAGGAGGCGCTGCCGGAGTTCGGGCAGAGCACGCCGATGGGTCGTTCGGGGCAGCCGGCCGAGGTGGCGGGCGCCTACGTCTACCTGGCGTCGGCCGAATCGGGCTACGTGACGGGCGAAACGCTCAACATCAACGGGGGCATGGTCAGCCCCTGATCCGCGTGGTCGGCGAGAACCGTTCGCCGAGATGATTCCCCGTGGGCGCTGTTGGTAGCGCCCACGGGGAATCGTTGTATCGGGAGCTTTCGCTGCACGCTCAGGAGCGGGAAACAGGCGTGTCGGAGGCGCCGTCCGCGGATTCCTCCGGTTCGTCGTCCTTCGTGAACGCGGTCGCGGGCAGCCACGCGGACGAGAGGAGGCACACCCAGGCGAGACCCCAGCAGATCATGCCGCCGACGCCGGTGGTCAGCGCTTCGGGAAGGAGGCGATTCCGGGCACCGAACCACACGAGGGGTGGCACGAGAAGAAGGACGGCGAGGACGCCGTGCAGCACGCGCTTCGTCACGATAGCCCCCCTCGACAGCTTCTCTGTCATCAAACCCTCGCACCCTCGGAGAGCGCAGACGGCGAATTCGACCGTCGGATCCACGGGATTCCGGGGTTGTCGGCTCCCTCTCCTACTCTGGTTTCAACGCCGCACGACGACGGCGTCGCAGGCCGTGCGGCCTGCTCCCCAGCAGTGAGAAGAGCCCGTCATGTCCGCGCCGAGCGCCCCCACGCCGTCCCTGCGGCGCGGTTTCGCCGTCGTGGACGTCGAGACGAGCGGCCTCGACCCGACGAAGCACCGCGTCATCGAGGTGGCTGTCACGCAACTCAGCCCTGCGGGCTTCGTCGAGAGCGAGTGGAGCACCCTCGTCCGGGCGCGAGGCGGCACCGGGCCGGTGCACATCCACGGCCTCACCGATCACGACCTGCGTGACGCGCCCACCTTCGCGGAGGTGGCCGGCACGCTGCGCGGCCTGCTCGAGGGGCGCATCCTCGTCGCGCACAACGCGGTGTTCGACTGGACGTTCCTCGCCCACGAGGCCGCGCGTGCCCACACGTCACTGCCGGTCGAGGAACGCCTGTGCACCGTGACGCTCGCGCGTCAGCTCGGCATCCCGAGCCGCAATCTGCGCCTCGGCACGCTCGCCGAACACTGGGGCATTCCCGTGACGCAGGCCCACCGCGCGGCCGACGACGTCCACGTCCTCGTCGACGTGCTGCGCCAGTGCCTCGACGAGGCCGGTCGTCAGCGTTCACCGCTGCCGCTCGAACAGTGCCTGCCAGCCGCTCGATGGTGGCGCCTCGCGGGTGTTGCCCACCGGTGGAAACGTCGCGTCCGGCGTGCCAAGCGCGCCACCACCCGCGCCCTTCGCCGCCGCTGAGCACCGCGCGGAATCTCCGGCCTCCCGGGCGGGTGTTCATTTATCGCTCTGACTAGAATTAGGGCATGCCGGATTCCTCGCGGGAAGTCGCGTACGTCGCCGCGGACATGGTCGTCCTCACCCTTCGTCAGGGTGTGCTGCATGTCGTGCTCGTCCGGCGGGCCGCCACAACCGAGCACGGCAAGTGGGCTCTGCCCGGTGGCTTCATGAAGCGCGGCGAATCCGCCGAGGAAACGGCCTACCGGGAGCTCCGCGAAGAGGTCGGCATCAAGCGCAGCGAGGTCGTCCTCGAGCAGCTCAAGACGTACTCGCTCCCGAGTCGCGACCCCCGCCCGCACCGCGTCATCAGCGTCGCGTGGGTGGTACTCGGCGCTCACCTGCCCGAGGTGCACGCCGCAACGGACGCCCTCGAGGCGCAGTGGGTTCCGGTCGAGGAGGCGCTCGAGATGCCGCTTGCCTTCGATCACGCCGAGATCCTCGCCGACGGCATCGAACGCGCTCGCTCCAAGCTCGAATACACCCGCCTCGCAACGGCATTCCTCGACGGCGAGTTCACGATGTCGGAGCTGCGCGGCGTCTACGAGGCCGTCTGGGGCGGCGCCCTCGAGCCCGCCAACTTCCACCGCAAGGTGTTGAGCGTCGACGGTTTCGTCGAGGCCACCGGCGAGAGCCGCAGTGGGCGCGGACGTCCGGCGAAGCTCTACCGCGCCGGCAGCGCCCGCACCATCTACCCGCCGCTCACCCGCGCGTCGGTGCGTGGGGATCGCTGAGCGCAGCCGTCAGAATCGGCGTCACTCCTGCGCGTCGACCCCGCCGGACTCCGCACTGCGGCGCGCGATGACGACGACGTCCGCGTGGTGATGCGCGCCGCGGCCCTCCGTCACGTGGCGCTCGGCCGTGTAACGCTCGACCTGCCAGCCGTGCGGCAATGCAGCGACGATGTCGTCGGGCGCGACATAGTCGTCCGGATCGAAGCCGCGTTCGAGAGCGGCCTCGCGGTCGATCCCGTCATGCGCGACGACGAGGAGCACGCCTCCGGGTGCCACGAGCGCGGGAAGCGAGAGCTCTATCGCCTTTTCTTCGGTCTTACGAAGAGCGGGGTAGAAAGCGCTCACAAGGTTGAAGAGACCCGGTGCGAGGCCCGCTTTGAGCAAGCCGGAGTGAACCCACTCGATGTTGCCGGCGACCTTCTCTCCCCTGGCTTCCGCCGCGTGACGCCCACGAGCGAGAGCGCCCTCGGCGACGTCGAGCGCCGTCACGCGCCAGCCGCGCTCGGCGAGCCACACGGCGTCGCCGCCCTCGCCGCAGCCCACGTCGAGCGCGCGCCCGACGGGAAGATCGGCAAGCTTGCCCTCCATCGCGGCGACGAGCGCAACGTTCGCGTTGCCGCTCCAGACCTGCTCCTCGCCGTAGATCTCGTCCCAGTTCTGGTCGTCGGCGCCGTGAGTGTGCGTGGTGTTCATAGCTCCATCCTCACTCAATCGCCGTCTCTGACCACATCTGCAGTCATCCCTAGAAACCCCTAGCGGAGGCGAGCGTGTGGCCGAGCACAGCTGACGCAGTTCGCTGCGCCTGGCGCAGTTCGAGCTGACTCAAACTGCGTCAGCCACGCCGAACTGCGCCAACCGTCAACAGTCCGGGCGGCCCGAACGATTCGGCAGGCAACAGCCCACCCCATAGGCTGAAACCAATGAAATCGCCGATTCTCGACTACCTCAACGAGCTGCTTGACACCTGCGCCCCGGATGCGTCGGCCAAGAATGCCGACTACATCCCGGAGCTCGCGCGCGTCAGCCCGGACACCTTCGCCATCGCGTTCGCGACGATCGACGGCAAGATCTACGCCGCCGGCGACGACAGGTTCGAGTTCACGATCCAGTCCATCAGCAAGCCGTTCATCTACGCCATGGCGATCGAGCAGCGCGGCCTCGCCGAGGTCATGGAACGCATCGGCGTGGAGCCCTCCGGTGAAGCGTTCAACGAGCTCTCGCTCGAGGCCGGCAGCAAGCGCCCGTTGAACCCGATGATCAACGCAGGCGCCATCACGGCGCACTCCCTCATCTGCGAGCCAGACGACTCGAAGGAAACCCGGGTCGCGCGCGTCCTGGAGGGACTTTCGGCGTTTGCCGGGCACGCCCTGCGCATCGACACCGAGGTGGCGGAATCCGAGTGGAGCGCCGCACACCGCAACATGGCCATCGGCCACATGCTGCGCAGCTACGACATCCTGCCCGAGGATCCGGACGTCATCGTGCGCGGTTACGTCGAGCAGTGCGCCGTCGTCGTGACGACTCGCGACCTCGCGATCATGGCGACGACGCTCGCCAACGGCGGTCTGCACCCGGTGACGGGCGAGCAGGTCGTCAGCCAGCGCACAGCCCGCCACGTCATGTCGGTGATGCTCTCGTGCGGCATGTACGACGCCGCAGGCGACTGGCTCACCGCCGTCGGCATCCCGGCGAAGAGCGGTGTCGGCGGCGGCATCCTCGGCGCGCTGCCGGGGCAGGTCGGGCTCGCGACGTTCTCGCCGCCGCTCGACCCGCACGGCACCTCGGCGCGCGGCGTCGACGTGTTCGAGCGCCTCAGCGAGGACATGGACATGCACCTCATGGACGTCCCGCCGCCTGCGCGATCGGTCGTGCGCCGCTCGGAGGTCGTCGAACTCCTCGACGGCGTCGAAGCCCACGTCTACGACCTGCAGGGCGACATCCGCTTCGCGGGTGCCGAGCGCGTCGTCCGGCTCGTCGTCGACGAGCCGCCCAAGCCGGAGATCGTCGTGTTCGACCTCGTCGACGTTCACGCACTCGACGAGCCGGCGATCCGCATGCTCTGGGAGTCGGTGCGTCGCCTGGATTCCGAGGGCCACGAAGTGTGGTTCGCCGGTTTCGACAACGCCGAGCTGACGCGCGGGCGCCTCGACACCGACGGCTACAACGTCGGACGCGGCGTCCACGTCGGCATGGCGGAGGGCCTCGACGACGTCGCCGCTCAGATTCGCGCTCGGTAGACCGGCGCATGGACGAATACCTCGGCGACCGCGAGCTGACCTTCGGTCTGCGGGCCCGCGAAGCGTCGGACCTTCCGGTGCTAGCCGACATCCTCACCAGGCAACAAGCGTCGAGCCGGTACCCGTTCCGGTGGCCGCTTCCCATGCCAGATGTCGACTTCGTCGCACGCAGCAGCGATGAGAACGCGTGGGTCGCTCACGAGGGCCCGCGCCTCCTCGGCCACGTCGCGGTCGGCATCGTGAGCGAGGACGACTTCGGTGAGATCTTCCGGGACGGGCTGGGGATCGAGGTAGATCGATTGCGCTCTGTCACAACCTTATTCACCAGCATTGAGGCCCGTAGCCTCGGTGTCGGACGTGCGTTGCTGGCCCACGCGGAGGCCGACATCGTCGATCGTGGCCTCGTCCCGGTGCTCGATGTCCTCCCCGTTCACGCCGCTGCTTCCGCGATGTACGCGCGGCGCGGTTGGCGCACCGTGACCACCGCCACTGCTGTGGACGCGATCAAGGGAAGGTTTCACGTGGAACACATCGCGCCCGAGGGGTCGATCGCCGCGCAGATCGACGACCTGAGTCCTGCCGCCCGACGTCGCTATTGGCTTCGTCAGGTGCTCAATGCCGCGGTGCTGCCCGGTTTCGCCGCCGTCCTTGTGCTCACGCAGACCTTCGACCTGACGTTCTTCGTCGTCGCCTGCCTCATCGGTGCCCTCAATTTCTTCATGGCGATGAGCCAACGTCGACCGATCCTCGGTGGGCATCGTGACGGCCTCGTCCCGCTCGTGCTCGGGCTCGACTTCCGTCGCCGTCGCACCGTCCGCCGGGCCGTGCGCACCGCCAACCCGAGCGCCGACCCAGTGCTCCAGTACGTCGAACTTACCGAGGCGCGACGCCTCGCCCTGCAGTACAAGACGAGCGTGTGGGCGCTCGGCGTCTCCCTCGTCGTCCTGCTCATCCTTGCGGCCGTGCACTTCGCGGACGGAAGCAACGCCACGGTGTTCGTGCTCGCGGCCTTGGCGGTGTTCGCCGTTGTCGCAGGAACGTGGAGCATGCTCAGCTCACGGGGCGCCCAGCGCTACCTCGAGCGTCTCGGCTACGACCCCCAGAGCCTGCTGCCGCGCGATGAACCCTCTTCGGCCCGCTGACCGACAGCGTCACGTGCTGCGTCGCGCCATGAAGTCTTGGCGTGACGCGGCGTCGTGCTTCTCGAGCGCGGAGCGCAGGGCCGTGCGGGGCATCGTCGCGGCGTGACGCTCGAGGAACGCGTCGAGCATCTCCCGGTCGCGCAAGCCCGCCTCGCGCAGCATCCACCCCACCGCCTTGTGCATGAGGTCGTGCTCGTCGTCGACGAGAAGCTCGGCGAGCCTGAAGGTCTGGCGCAACTCCCCCGCACGGATCATGCCGAGCGTCGTCACCATCGCGAATCGCCTGCGCCACAGCGACGGTGACGCGGCGAGATCGTCGAGCACCCGATCCTGCTCGGCCTCCGCCTTGTCGAGCAGCCACCGCCCGAGCGTGTGCGGGGCGACGGTGTCGACAAGGTCCCAGTTGTCGAGGTTCTCGATCCGCGCGAGCACCAGCTCAATGACCTTGTCACGTTTTTCTGGCGGAGTCTTGGCCGGTTTGTAGAGCTCCACGACAAGGACAGCGCCGAGCAGTCGAGCCTCGTGGATCGAGTGCTGAAGCAGCGCGTCGAGGTCGTCCAATTCGACGCTGCGTCGCACGTCCCTGGCGAGCGCCCGGACCTGCGGCACCCGCACACCGACGAACTCGTCACCCTCGGCGTACCCGCCCGGAAACGCCTGCAGATAGCGAGCTTTCGCCACCGCGTCATCGGAGTCGCCGAGGCTGCGCAGCCGCTCGACGAGTTCGTCCGCCAGGGCGGTCATGGGTGCGCTCATGAGCGCAGGCTACTCAGGTACACGCCGCGCCCTCGCGCACCAAGACGTCAGCGCCGCGCCAGGTACCCGTTGATGTGACGCTGGATCCACGACGGGCTGACGGCCGTCGCGAGCATCGACACCGTCGTGTTCGCACCGACCGGCCGGTGGATCGAGCGGACGGCGTCGAACATCCGCGGGCGATTGACGGCCTTCCACACAGCCGCCGCGACGTCGTCCGGTCCGAGCCGCACGCCCATGCGGTTCACGGTGCCGATGTCCATGTTCTCGGTCATCGCGGTCGCGACGAACAGCGGCCAGATGGCCTGGACGCGGATGCCGTCACGTGACCACTCGAGGTCGAGCGCTTCACTCAACCCGCGCACACCGAACTTCGTCGCGGAGTACCCGGCGAGCTCGGCCTGACCGTAGAGCGCCGACGCCGACGCGAGGTTGACGACCTGGGGCGAATTGCCGCGGCGCAGATACGGATACGCCGTGTGGCAGCCCGTCATCACGCCCTTGAGGTTGACGTCGACCGCAGCCATGTGCGCACCGAGCGGCACGTCGACGAAGTAACCCGGCGATACGATGCCGGCGTTGTTGACGAGCAGGTCGAGCCCGCCGTCGCCGCAGAACTCACCGAGCACGCGCTGCCAGCCTGCGGGGTCGACGACGTCGAGTTCGTAGACGACGACGTTCGCACCGAGTTCGCTCGCGAGCGCCTCGACGGCGGCGAGGTCGATGTCACAGGCGGCCACTCGCCATGCGGCCGTGGCGAACCGGCGGGTGATCGACCGGCCGATGCCGGCGCCCGCGCCGGTGACGAGCATCGTCTTCGGCCCAGACGACGAGCGTCCCAGCTTCATCGCGCACTGGCCTCGGCGCCGTCGGAGGTCGGCGTCGCTGCCACCGGCTCACCACGGCGCGAGTACCGCATGTCCGTCGTGACGGGCGGGTTCTTCATCTCGCGGGCTTCGGCGAGGTAGTCCTGGCGCATCGTCCACGGCGGCGTCTTCGCCTTGCGCGGCATGAGGGCGGCGCCGCGCTGCAGGTAGCCGGATTCCATCTCGAGCAGAGGTGCTCGCTCGAGGCCGGGGGGCGCCGTGGGCGTCGCGATGTCCGATCCGGTGGTGCGCATGTGCTCGACAACGCGCGCGATGAAGCGGTTGGACAGATCGCTGCGCAGCCCCCACGACGCGTTGATGTAGCCCACGCACATGCCGACGTTCGGAACACCTTCGAGCATGCAGCCGCGGTAGGCGAGGCGCTCGGAGAGGTCGACCTTGTCGCCGTCGACGAACACCTCGGCGCCGCCGAGCATCTCGAGGGAGAGGCCGGTGGCCGTCACGATGATGTCGGCGTCGATGAACGTGCCCGACGTGGTGCGGATGCCACCGGCCTCGACGCGCTCGATGGTGTCGGTGACGACGTGGGCGCCGTCCTTCTTGATCACCTTGAACAGGTCGGCGTCGGGCACGAGGCACAGGCGCTGATCCCACGGGTTGTACGGCGCGGTGAAGTTGTCCACGTGACTCGTGCCGGCGCTCATACGCACACCGGCACGCAGTGCTCGGGTGGTGAGTTTCGGGGCGCGACGGGCGAACTGGTAGGAGCCCCACTGGAGGAAGACGTTCTTGTTGCGCAGGATCGCGTGACGACGCTCGTCGCTCACTCGTCCGCGCAGGAGGCGGTTGAGAGGGTCGCGGCCGGGCTGGCCGAGCACGAAGCTCGGGGTGCGTTGCAGCATCGTCACGTCGGCGCCGGCGTCTGCGAGCGCCGGCACAAGGGTGATGGCGGTGGCACCCGAGCCGATGACGGTGATGCGCTTGCCCGTGACGTCGAGATCGGCCGGCCAGAACTGGGGGTGGATGACCGTGCCACCGAAGTCGTCGATACCCGGGATGTCGGCCTTGTACGGCTCGTCGTAGGAGTAGTAGCCGCTGCAGGCGTAGACGAAGCGGGTACGCACCTCCTGCTCGCCGTCGGCGGTGCGGACGGTGAGCGTCCACAGGGCGTCCTCGCTCGACCAGTCGGCGCGCACGACCTCGTGCTCGTAGCGGATGTGCTCGTCGATGCCGTACTTCGTCGCGGTGTGCTTGATGTAGCCGAGGATGTCGCTGCCCGCAGCGATGGCGCGCTCGTGCTGCCACGGTTCGAAGGGGTAGGCGAGCGTGTACATGTCGGAGTCGGAACGGATGCCGGGGTAACGGAACAGATCCCAGGTGCCGCCGAGCGAGGGGCGACGTTCGAGGATCGCGTACTTGAGGTCGGGCATGCGCTCACTGAGGCGGTAACCCGCGCCGATTCCGGAGAGGCCAGCGCCGATGACGACGACGTCGAGCACCTCGGGGGTGGTTTCGTTGGTCATGGCGTTTCCTTCCGTCCGACGTGACCCACGCCACGCTACCGACCGGTTCGGACTCGTCGGTGGAGTTTGAGCGAACTCACGGACGTTCGTCCCGAACCGGTGCACGACGCGAAATATCCGACGTCGATGGCTCGTTCCGGCCAATGACGGCAGAACATCAGCGCGCAAGGTGAAGGAGCACTCGGTGGACGTCGACCTTCTGGTCATAGGTTGGGGCAAGGCGGGCAAGACGCTCGCCGGGCGGTACGCGGCGGCCGGGCACTCGGTGGCGCTCGTGGAGCGCTCCCCCAAGATGTACGGCGGCACCTGCATCAACATCGCGTGTGTTCCGACGAAGGACCTCGTCGTCTCGGCCGAGCAGCGCCGCGAGAGCGACGACCCGGCCGAGTACTTCGCGCAGTCCGTCGCGGGGCGTGACGCGCTGATCAGCAAGCTCAACGCGGCCAATCACAAGATGCTCGAGAAGCCGAACGTGACGCTCATCGACGGCACGGCGCGCTTCGTCAGGCCGCACGAGGTGAGCATCGACACCGCCGACGGCGAGGTCAACGTAACAGCGTCGAAGATCATCGTCGGCACGGGTGCCACGCCGGCCCGCCTGCCCATCCCAGGGGCTGACGGCGACCGCATCTATGACTCGACGACCATCCAGCACGTCGAGCCCTTCCCGAAGCGTCTCGTCGTCATCGGCGGAGGCTTCGTGGGTCTGGAGTTCGCGAACATGTTCGCCCACTTCGGCTCGGAGGTGACGGTTCTCGACGGCGGCGACACGTTCCTGCCCGCCGTCGACCGTGACGTCGCCGAGGCCGTCCTCGACGCGCTCAAGGCCGAGGGCATCCGCGTCGAGTCGGGCGTGAAGGTGGAGGAGTTCTCCGAGACCGCTGACGCCGTCGTCGCGCGTTCGAGCGCCGGTGAGTTCGAGGCGGACGCCGTGCTCGTCGCCGCGGGCCGCGCGCCTGCGACGAAGGAACTCGGCCTCGACGCGGTCGGCATCACGACGAACGAGCGCGGCTTCATCGAGGTCGACGACCAGCTCCAGACGTCCGTCGAGGGTGTCTACGCGGTGGGTGACGTCAACGGCGGCCCGCAGTTCACGTACATCTCGCTTGACGACAACCGCATCGTGTGGGACGCCATCGTCGGTGACGGCAAGCGTCGTCGCAGCGACCGCGTCGCGGTGCCGAACTCGACGTTCATCACGCCCCCGCTGTCGATGGTGGGCATGAACGAGAAGCAGGTGCGCGAGAGCGGCCGCAAGGTTCTCGTGGCGTCGAAGCCGGTGGAGAAGATCGCGGCGATGCCGCGCCCGAAGATCGTCGGCGACACGCGTGGCCTGTTCAAGATCTTCGTCGACGCCGACACCGAGGGGATCCTCGGCGCGACGGTGTTCAGCATCGACTCGCAGGAGCTCATCAACTTCGTGGCGCTCGCGATGCGCCTGGGCGCGAAGGTCTCGGACCTGCGCGACGGCATCTGGACGCACCCCTCGAGCACAGAGGGCTTCAACGAGGTGCTCGGCGAGCTGAAGCCGCTCGACTGACGTCCTCTCGCAAGCGCCGGCCCGCGCCGTCACGTCCGCGATGCGCCGCACGACGGGCGTTCAGTGCTCGCCCTTGAAGACTCGGCGGTCAGGCAGGCGAGGTGTGCGTGCGCCACCGGGCCGGGCCGCGACGGTGTGCGCCGGGCGCAATCTCGCGATCACGTCGGCGCACACCCTTGTGTCGCAGACGTCAGTGGTGACCGCCCCCGTGGCCGGCGTGGAAGGCCAGCAACGGCTTCGGCAGCACGACGAACGGCCGCATCATGGTGTGGTCCTCGTGATCGAGAATGTGGCATTGATACATGAAACTGCCCGTTGCACCGGCCAACTCGCCGAGAATGCTCACCCACTCTCCGGGCTTGACGACCCACGTGTCCTTGCGGCCGGCCGTGATGGCATCGATCGGACGGCCGGCTGACGGCACGGGCAGGGGTGTCGGAGTCGCGCCCAGCGTCATGTCGAAACCGGGGACGTTGCCGTTCGTCAGGGGCCACTGCCGACGCGTCAGCATCTGGAAGTCGGTCATGTGGATGTCCATGGGGTGTTCGGGGCCACCCAGGTGCACGATGTTCCACACCGCCCAGTCACCTTCGCCGAAACGTAGCGTCACCGTGTCGTCGAACAGCTTGGCCACGGGGCGTAGCGTCGTGACACCGCCGTCCTGTGTGGCAATGCGGATGACGTCGGGCGTGTCTGCGGGCACGTCGCCCTCGACTTCCTTCAACTCCCACATCTCCGGGTGAGCAGCTCCACGCACCCGCGGGGGAATGACTCCTATCCAGGCATGCTCGTGGTGGTCGACGAGGCGGCCCCCGTCGACCTCGAGCACACCGTCCGATCGGTGCGAGCGCCGCGCGCAACCACCTGGGCGGCGCGCGGGCCATCCGCTAGCCTCGAACACATGACGAACCCGTTTCTCGGCCGCGACGACCAGGCCATCGACGTCTCCGACACCCCGCGCGGTGAGCTCGAGGTGGTGCACACCTTCACCGACGGCCCCATGCCGACCGGCGTGAGCGTCTCGCACACCGGGCGCATCTTCGTGAACTTCCCCAAGTGGGGCGACGAGGTGCCCGCCACCGTCGTCGAACTCGTCGACGGCGCCGTGAAGCCGTACCCGAGCGCGGAGGCGAACCAGGCGAAGAGCAAGGCCGACCCGGATGCCTTCGTGTCGGTGCAGAGCATCGTGATCGACCCCGCCGATCGTCTGTGGGTGCTCGACACCGGCAGCCCGCTGTTCGAGGAGACGCAGCGCGGCGGGCCTAAGCTCGTCTGCATCGACCTCACCACCGACGAGATCACGCAGACCATCCTCTTCGAGCCGGATGTCGCCCTGCCGACCACCTACCTCAACGACGTGCGGTTCGATCTGCGGCAGGGGGAGGCGGGCTTCGCGTACATCACCGACTCCTCCGACCAGGGTCCGAACGGGATCATCGTCGTCGATCTTGCGTCAGGCGCGGCCTGGCGGCGCCTCCACGACCATCCGACCACCAAGGCCCTGCCGCCCGGGGAGATGGTGCCGGTCGCCGAGGGACGGGTGTTCGCCGAGCGCAGCGCGGGCGAGGCGCCTCAGCCGGTGAAGATGGGCGCGGACGGCATCGCCATCTCCCACGACGGCGAACGGCTCTGGTACTGCCCGCTCATTTCGCGTCGGTGGTACAGCGTCGATACCGCGGCCCTGCGTGACCGCGCGCTCTCGGATGAGGACGTGGCGGCGACGGTCGTCGATCACGGTGACAAGGGCGGCGGTGCCGACGGCCTCGAGAGCGACGACCAGGGCCGGCTGTACGCGACGAACTGGGAGCACAATGCCGTCCTCCGACGGCTGCCCGACGGTGAGATGCAGACCCTTGTGCACGACGAGCGGCTGCTCTGGCCCGACACCATGTCGGTGGCCCGCGACGGGCACCTGTACGTCACCGCGAATCAGCTGCACCGCCAGGCGAAGTATCAGGATGGCCAGGATCTGCGCGTCTACCCGTACCACCTGTTCCGCTTCGCCATCGACGCCGGGCCGGTGCTGCTGCGCTGAGGCGGGTCAGCAGCAGTCGCAGGACGGCCCTTCGCGCTGGCCGGTCAGCGCCGTGACCGGCTGCTTGCACGCGTCTCCGCGCTACACCCTCATTCGTGAAGAGCTATCAAACCTGGGGCGCTTCACAACCGTGGTACACGAGAGCACGCATGGTGCGACTCCTTCGGTGGGTGGGCTGCCGGCCGGGGGCCGGGTTCGGTGCGGGTCGGTCTCAGAAGGCGCTGGCGGCGGCTTCGGCGACGGCCTGATCTTGGTCACCGGTTCCTCCGCTGACGCCGACGGCGCCGACGACCTGGCCGTCGCGCTCGAGCGGGATGCCACCGGCGAAGATCATCACCCGACCGTCGTTGGAGGCGTGGATGCCGTAGAACTGCTCACCGGGTTGGGCGAGGTCGCCGAGGTCTTTGGTGGCTGTGTCGAACGCGCGGGCCGTGAAGGCTTTGTTGATCGAGATGTCGATGCTGCCCAGCCACGCTCCGTCCATCCGTACGTGAGCGACGAGATTGCCGCCGACATCGACGACGGCGATGTTACTGGGCTGACCCTGCGTGCTGGATTCAGCTTCTGCTGCCGCGATGACTCGTTTGGCGTCGTCCAACGTCAATGTAGGAATAGATAGCATCAATTGCTCCTTCGAATGCGGCGTGCGCTTTGCAGCTTGAGCCACTCCAGAGCCGCCCGTTGGTTTGCCTGTTGAGTTTGTGACCGACAGCGCTCGTGTTGTGTTCGCGTTGCGGACGTGCGTTGGCGGACTACGGGAGCTTGGACGCGAGGACGTCGGCCGCCATGATCTCGGGTGCTGCGCCGAGGAGGTGCTGATTGTCCGTCAGGGCTGCGACGATGGAGCCGTTGGCGTGGGCGTCGCGAGCGGCCTCGTCGGGGAATGCATCGAAGATCCAGAAAGTGTCGGCGTGGGTCCTGACCGCGAACCAGACAATCGTTCCTACTTCTTCGTTGGCGAGGGCGACAGCGCCGGCGAGCAGATCGGCGAGCGCGTCGTGCTGTCCATCGGCCGCGACGATCTTGGCGACGAAGGCATACGGAAGTGATGCGGGTGTGGACATGAGGGGTTCTCCTAGGTGTCGGGGCTTCTTGGTGAAGCGACTTCAGCGTATGACGAGCAAGGGCATGTGAGAAGTGGCGTATACGACAGTATTGCTATTGTTCACGCCATGCGTATCGGACTGATCGCGATCGACGGCTGCTTCGGTTCGGCTGTCGCGTCGATCATCGACATCGTGCGGGTGGCCGACGGAGCCCGCAGCGATGTCGACCCGCGGATCGACCCGATCGAACTCGCCATCCTCGGACCGAAACGGCGAGTGACCGCGACAACATCGATGACCCTGTCGGTGGACCACCCGCTGTCGGAGTCCGCAGAGTTCGACGTGGTCGTCGTCCCTGCGCTTGGAACCCTCACGGCCGCCGCTACCCACGACGCCCTCCAGAGCCGAGATGCTCGTTCGGTCATCGCCTCGCTCGGGCGCCTCGACGAGGCGACCACCCGGATCGCCGCGGCGTGCACCGGCGTGTTCGCTGTCGCCGAGACCGGACGGATGCATCATCGGCGGGCGACGACCAGCTGGTTCCTGGGACCGGAGTTCCTGAAGCGCTATCCGACCGTCGCCCTCGATCTCGACACCATGGTCGTGGTCGACGGGAACCTCGTCACCGCCGGCGCCGCGTTCGCCCACATCGACCTCGCGCTCTCACTCGTGCGATCGATCAGTCCCGACCTGGCCCAACATGTCGCCAAGCTCCTCATCATCGACGAGCGTCCGTCGCAGGCGGCCTTCGTCGCCTACGAACATCTCCGGCACGAGGACCCGATCGTCGTCGAGTTCGAACGCTTCGTGCGCGCCCGCCTGGACGAACCGTTCAACGTCGCCTTCGTCGCGCAGTCGCTCGGCACCAGCCGGCGCACCCTCGAACGACGAGTCCGTGCGGCGCTTAACCTCACTCCGCTCGGGTTCGTCCAACGGCTTCGCACCGAACGAGCTCGGCACCTCTCAGCAACCACGGATCTCACCTCCGCCGAGATCGCGCTACGGGTCGGCTACGCGAACGCCGAGACTCTGCGCTCCCTCCTGCGCAGGGAGCGACGCCGTTCCTGACCTATCGGCATGCCTGTAGCCGGTGTCCTAGTTGTACTGACCGGAGACGTTGGTCAATCGTGAGAACGGCGGCTGGTTCCCGCAGGCCGTGTGGGGCCGGTGGTGGTTGTAGTAGTGCAGCCAGCCCTCCAGCTCGCCCCGACGCTCGGCCTCGGAGGCGTAGCAGCGGGCGTAGGCCCAGCCATCAGCAAGGGTCCGGTGGAAGCGTTCGATCTTCCCGTTGGTCTGCGGCCGATACGGCCGAGTGCGCTTGTGCTTGATCCCGAGCTCGACGCAAGTGTCGCGCCATAGGTGCGACCTGTAGGCGCCGCCGTTGTCGGACAGGACCCGTTCGACGGTGACGCCGCGGGCGTTGAACCACTCGACGGCCCGAACGAGGACCGCGGTGGCGGTGATCGCGGTTTCGTCGTCGTGGATCTCGGCGTAGGCGACGCGGGAGTGGTCGTCGATGACGGTGTGGACGTAGGCCTTGCCCATCAACGGGTCCCGGTACTTGTTCCTGGGCTTGTCAGGTGTGGTAGCGCGGTTGCGGTCGCCTTGTTGTCGACCGACGTAGCGCCAGCCTCCGCCGTCGGGGATGTTGCCGAGCTTCTTCACATCGACGTGGATCATCGCACCGGGGTGGTCGTGCTCGTAGCGACGGACGGGCTCTCCGGTGGCGCGATCGACGTGCGACAGCCGGTTCAGGTGCACGTCGGCCAGGATCCGGTGGGCCGTCGATGGCGCGATGCCGAGCCGGCATGCGAGCTGGACCGGGCCCTCGCGGAGGCGCAGGCGAAGTTGGATGCAACGTTTCGTCGTGGCCTGGCTGGTCTTGTTCGGTGACCGGCGGGGCCTTGAGGAGCGGTCCTGCATGGACTGGCCGGTGCGGTAGCGGTCGGCCCAGCGCTTCACAGTGGGCCAGGAAACCTGGAACCGGGCCGCGACCTCGCTGATCGGCCAGCCCTGGTCGACCACGAGCTGGCCGACGATCAAGCGGTGGCGCGGGGTCAGTGCTGCGTTGGCGTGGAGCAAGAGCGTCCCCTTGGAATAGACGGAGGGGGCCGATAGCTCGACCCCCTCACGGTTGTTAGCGTGGATTCCTCTGTGGACCGCTGGCTCTAGGCCAGACCCTTTGCCAGCTCGATGGCGGTGAAGTGATGTACGGCGCTGGGCTGCTCGAGCTCGTCGAGCACCGCTAGGGCCAGGTCCGCAGGGGTGATCCGCGACGTGCCATCGTGGTTGATGAGGAGCGTGTCACCGCCACGGCGATAGGCGCCGGTTCCCTGTCCGGGCTCGAAGACTGCCGACGGACTCAGGTAGATCCAGTTCTGGTTCGGATGTTCGGTACACGCGTTGAACTGGTCGAGGCTGGCCGACGCGACGTCACGCCACTGGGTCGGCACGAAGGCGGGGTCGTCCAGGACGAGCAACTCTCGATCGTGAGGTGAGCGCAAGGGCGCTGCTCCTCCCACGACCAGGACCCGGACCCCCGCGACGGCGGCGTGGTCGAGGACACGGCTGGTCAGCGGAGCCACACGGCTTTCGTCGCCGGGGGCCATGCGCACGGCGAGCACGACGGCGTCTGCGACGTTCAGGACGGGCTGCAGGGGTGCCTCGAGGTCTGTCAGATCGAGACGAGTGACGGTGGTATGCGGGTCGTTGGTCTCCTGTGGGTTCCGCGATACGGCAGTGACGTGGTGGCCGCGGCGTGTGGCCTCCTGCGCGATCGCTGCGCCGGCCATGCCGGTGGCTCCGAGAACCGTGATGTTCATGAATTGTCCTTTCGACGATGGGTGGGTGCGGGGAGCTGGCCACAGACCATGGCGGCCAGGGCGATCGCGAAGCCGAGGTACTGCTCGGCTCCGAGGTGTTCGTGCGCGATCAGGGCGCCGAGCAGGGCGGCGACCAACGGCGAGAGAAGTCCCAGGAGGGCTGTGGACGTGACGGGCAGGCGTCGGATGCCGGTGAACCAGAGGCTGTAAGAGACCAGTGCCCCGACCACGCCGAGCCAGGCGTACCCAAGCCAGCCACGACCGGAAATCACTGCCGGTGGCCCCTCCACCAGCAGCGCCGGGATCGCCAGCAGAAGGCCGGCGGCCGTCAGCTGCCAACCGGCCAATGCGATGGGCGAGACACCTTGGGGGAGCTTCCACTTCTTGGTCAGGACCACGCCCGTGGCCATGGCCCCTGCGCCACCGAGTCCTGCAGCCACACCCACCGGGTCCAGGGCGGCACTCGGCCCAAGGACCACGAGAGCCACCCCCACGACACCCACGACACCCCATCCCAGGCGCCAGCCGGAGAGTTGCTCGTGGAGGACAGCCACGGCCAGCAGGGCAACGATGATGGGCTGCACCGCACCCAGCGTGGCCGCGACCCCGCCCGGAAGACGCTGCGCCGACAAGAACAGCAGGGGGAAGAACGCGGCCATGTTCAGACCGCCCAACACGAAGCTCTTCCACCACCACGAGCCGCGCGGCAGCTGCCTCGACAGGCCCACCGCGATGATCCCTGCCGGCAGCGTCCTCATGAACGCGGCGAACAAGGGGTGTCCGGCTGGGAGGAGGTGGGTGGTCACGATGTACGTTGTCCCCCACGTAGCGGGGGCCAGCGCCGTCAGACAGGTCCACAGCAACGAACTGCGGGCCCCATGGGAAGAAGTGTTCACCGATCCATCGTCAGTCGCCCACCAGCGGTGAGTCCAACACATTGTTCTCACCCAAACAATGACCTGCAATCATGGTTTAGTGGAACTCCAACAGCTCAGATACGTCGTGGCGATCGCCGAGGAGCGCAACTTCACGCGAGCAGCAGAACGCTGCTTCGTCGTGCAATCAGCACTGAGCCACCAGATCAAGGCCCTCGAACAGGAACTCGGCACGGCACTGTTCGTGCGCTCATCCCGTCGGGTGGAGCTGACCGCCGCCGGCGAAGCCTTCCTCACGGAAGCACGCGCCAGCCTCGCAGCCGCCGACCGTGCCGTGGCGGTCGCTGCCGAGGCCGTGGGCCAGGTCCGCGGAAGCCTATCGGTAGGTGTCATCCCGACGGTCACAGCCGTCAGCGTGCCCGACATCATCGCGGCCTTCCACGCCAGCCATCCCCACGTGGACCTCACCGTGCGGGGCGGGGGAAGCAATGAGTTCATGCGCGACCTCGGCAGCGGGAGACTCGACGTGGCCTTTCTCGGCGTGGACGCCGACGTCGCCCCAGCGTCCGGACTCACCGCGCACGAGATCGCCCGAGGGCGTCTCGTCGCCGTCATGGCGTCACAGCACCGGCTAGCGCACACGGGCACCCTGGCCCTGGCTGACTTGGTCGACGAGACGTTCATCGACTTCCCGGCCGGGTCACCAGGCAGACTCCAAGGCGATCGGGCATTCGCTGCCGCAGGCCTTCAGCGCCGCGTGGGCTTCGAGGCGATGTCGACCGAGTTCATGCTCGCCCTCGTCGAACGTGGGTTGGGCGTCTGCCTGCTGCCCGTCGAATGTGTGCCGGCTAACCCAGCGCTGCGAGCAGTTCCCGTGGCCGATGGCCCCTGCCGGGCCGAGTACGTCGCGTGGGGCTCTTTCAATCCGAGCCCCGCGTCTCGGGCGTTCATCGAACAGGTCAAGGAATCAATCGCCCTGCACATGGTCGGCTGATGCCGGTCCCATCGATCAACGTCTCCGGTCCGTACAACTAGGGCACCCCAGCCGGACGACTACTGGACCGTAGCTTACGGTTCCCAGTAGGGCCCGTCTGCGCTATTTTGGGACACAATTGTCGCACTGGGTGTACCCCACACCACATAAGTAGGAACCCGCTCAGATGCGCACTTTTCGACGCTGAGCATCTAGGGATGTCCCTGCCTGCGTACTCGAGAGCTCAGGCAAGGAGGGTCATCGTCGATCGACGGGCAGTCTTTGTGGGGAGACCCGCAGCGAAGGGCAGGATCGACAAGTGACGCCGGAGTGGCGTGTGGCGTTGAGGGAGTTCGTCGTGCCCTGCACATACCTCGCCCCGGCGTCATCTCGTCATGTAACTTCTCGGGCGCTTCGTGCAGCGCCAACCGACTGGGCGATGCTGGCGACTGCGGCTCCTCAGCGGATCTGTTTGTCATGCCCTCCAAGCTACGCCTGCCGACAGTGTGACCCATCGCAATATTTTCTCACCTCTTGGGGTGGCGGTGCTTGACGGGGGGTGTGGTCTGCTGGGGATATGACTGAACGCGACATCTGGAGCGCCATCGCTACCGCGCGAGACAACGCCAAGGCGGCTGAAGAACAAGAACTCGCCCGCGTCGAATCAGCGGATACCGCTGAGTTGCAACGTAGCGCTAGCGTCCGCGTCGCCGCCCGTCAAGCCGTGCGCGAGGCACTCGACGACATCCTCCGAGAGTAACCAGAAGCGCACGACGCCCGACCTTTCCCGGGTCTGCTTCACCAAATCCCCGCTACGCCCTTCACGGCCAGGTATCCCAGCCTGACCGCCAACCCATGAGTGCCGCACGAGTGCGGCAACGAAGGAGTAGAACCATGCTGACCACCATCCGTAACGCCGGCATTCGCCCCCAGTACTGCTATGCGGCAGGTCTGGCCTCCATCGCGTTGAGCTACGGCTCGTACTTCACCAGCCGCAACAAGACCGGGGACTCCAAGGCCCAGTCCGACCGCTGGGGCATTTTCGTCGGCCACTGGGCGCCGACGTTCTTTGCCCTCGGCAACGCCCTCAAGCTCGACGAGATGGACTGACTCCGCCCTCGCCCACCTGGGTTGAGGCACCCTATGGCTCTGGCGCGGTCAAGCGCGCCAGGGCCATGCGGTGCCTGCCCTGCCAAACGAAAGCAGACTCATGGCCGAATGGCTGTTCACCCTGAACGATCAGGTCAGGTCCGAAGAGGACGGCGCGGGAGCCGTTTCGATCTTGTCGATTCTTCGCGCTGGAGCCCAGGCAGCGCCGGGCGCAGATGTCGGCGACGTCGAACATGCCCTGATCGAGGCAACACGTCGCTACGACCGACCCATCTCCACGAGCGAATTGCGGGGCATGGCCGAGAACCTTGCCGTGCCCGACCTGACGATGGTGCGCGTCGTCGACGGCTCCGGCAACCTCATTTCCGAGATCCCGGTCGCCAACACACCCGCCCAGGTTCACCCTGACGATCGTTCGGAAAACACCCACATCGAACCGGAAAACGCCGAGCGGCCTTTCTACAGCTGAACGGAATCATGCGTACTTCGATGATGACCGTGACGCGGCCGACCCCCTTGGGTCGACCGCGTCATGGTTAACTCCCGGCTGGGTAACGACGCTACGCAGCCATCACCCATCGAATCGCTGCTGTGCCAACGCGCCCCAGGCGCTCATCGCCCGGCAGTGAACGCAGCTGCAGTTCGCTTCGCGCCCAAGACGGAAGAACCGCGACCGCGCCGCGTACAAGGAGCGAGTAACCCGGCCGCGCACCGCGTGGCAGAGGCGGGTCGCGCAGGAGGAAGTGTTGAGCATCGAGGCAGTCCCTCGTCGCGTGCAGCGCAGGCCGGTACGTCGTCAGCTGCTCGAGCATGGCGCCCACCGTTGTCGGGGCGCGCGTGACCCCGAGCAGCTGCGCCGAGTGGCGTGCCTGATCGACGTAAGTGTCGTACTGCGCGGCGTCGAGGTGGTCGTGTCCGTACAGCTGGTGGGCGCGCGCGAAGCAGAACGTCTCGGCGACGTGCACCCACCGCAGCAGGTCCGGGTCGCCCGCACGGTAGGGGGTGGCTTCGAACGTGCCCGTGACGGTCTCGTGGATGCGTCGCACCGCGTCGATCATGGCTTCGGCGTGTTCGATCGTGCCGAACGACGTCGTCGCGATGTAGTGGCTGGTGCGCTGCAACCGACCCCACGGGTCGGATCGGTAACCGCTGTGCTGGGCGACGCCGGCCATCGCGAGCGGATGCAGCGACTGCAGCAGCAAGGACGCGAGGCCCCCGACGAACATGGAGGCGTCGGCGTGCACGATCCACAACGGGTCGCTCTCGTCGAACCAGCGAGGCCCGGGCGTGTCCCAGATGCGGGCGCGCGCCCGCTCTGCGTCGGGCCCGGCCACGCCGTCTCGCAGTTTCAGCGACAACTGGCGCCGCAGGGCAAAAACCGCATCCATGCGCCCATCGTGCCAGGCCTCCTTCACACCCGTGAACGGCACCTACACGCTCGCACCACAAGATGCTTCCCAGCCGTCGGCTGCGAACGCGCCGCCCCGCATGCCCCCGGCCACCCGGTCGCTCAGCACCAACATGACGCCTCGAGCGCTGACAAACAGAGGACCATAAGATGACGATGTACGACCTGAGGTCAGCTCTACAGGACGATCCGTGGCAGGTGATGAATGAGGCCCTGGGCAAGAAAACCTGGCGTCTTCGTGGGCCAGGCTGGAGTGCGCTATGCGTGCAAGAGAAAAGGCGCGTCGGATCGTATCTGTACGTCCCCTACGGGCCGGTCTGTGCGAGCCAAGCGGCCCTGACGGAGGCGGTGCGTGCTATTGCCGCGCTAGCTCGAACGCAGCGCGCGTGGTGGGTGAGAGTCGAACCTCGACCCCCGGTGTTGTCACCTCACGACAATCTCACCTCGTGGCGCGAAACCATGGTCCGAGCTTCCTTCCACCGCGCCGCGCACGACCACCAACCAGCGCACACACGCCTGATCGATGTGTCCCGCCCCGGCGAGGACATCCTCGCGGACGCGACGGGAAGCATCCGCACGATACACCGCAACCACCACAAAAAGGGTCTAGCCGTGCGACGCAGCACTCATCCTGACGACGTCACGATCCTGACGTCATTCCTGACACGGACAACCCAAGAACAAGGCATCCGCCCCCGCTCGCACGCGTACTTGATGGCGGCCGCACAGACTCTCATGCCACGTGGCGCTGCCACGCTGTACACGACCTGGAACAACGACGAGCCACTCTGCGCGACACTCGTCTACGACAGCCCCACCCAGCGACTGTTCGCACACTCCGCCATGCCCCGCGAGCACCGCCAATTACGACCCAACCAGCCGCTGATCACGACAGCCCTGCTCGATGCGCACGATCGCGGAACCCGGACAGCTGACCTGTTCGGTATCGCTCCCCCCGACCAACCCGAGCATCCATGGAACGGATTCACCCAATTCAAGCGCTCCTTCGGTGGCCACGACATCACCCACCTCGGGACCTGGGAACACGCTCTCGTACCCGCAGTCACCACCATCCAGGAGCGACGTACCCGCACGGCAAGAAAGAAGCCATGAACCTCACCCACCCCGAAACCACCCACGACGCCGTCATCATCGGCGCGGGCAACGCCGGCATCGCGCTGGCCGCTCGGCTACATCGTGACGATCCCGATCTGGACGTCGCCATCGTCAGTCCCGACGAACCGCACACCTATCGCCCGCTGCTTTCCTACGTTGGTGCAGGGCTTGCGACGCTGCGCAGGGCCCAGCGGCCTCAAAGCAGGCAGATCCCGGCGGGATGCACCTGGTATCGCGAATCGGCCGTCGAATTGACCCCCGCTCCAGTCCCATGCGGGCCAGACGCGGAAAGCGTGCACCAGGTGCACACAGATGCCGGGCGGCGCATCAGTGCCACCGACATCGTCGTGTGCGCCGGCACCCACATCGATTGGGACGCCACCCCCGGACTGCGTCAGGCGTGCGCTTCACCCCACGCGTCGACGAACTACGAGCCGACCATGGCCAGCGCGACATGGGACATGCTGAAGAACTTGCGCCAGGGCAACACGGTGTTCACCATCTCGAGCCGCAACGCCCCCTGCCCGGCCGTTGGTCTGAAACCGCTGTTCCTCGCCGCTGACCACTGGCGTCGCGAAGGGCGTCTCGAGAAAATCACGATGACCGTGCTCAATGAGAACAGCGACTTCACCGGTCTACCCCGCGCGAACAACGAGATCGACTCCCGCCTGCGAAGCCTCGGTGTCCACGTGCGTTCCGGTATCACCGTTGAATCCATCGACGCGGACTCGCGCCACGTCATCACGCGCGACGTCGACGGCAGTGCTACTCAGTGGCCTTACGACGCGTTGCACGTCGTACCCGCCCACCGTGGCCACGACTGGGTCGCCGACGCAGGTATCGCTCGACCCGAGACGGGCCTGATCGACGTCGACGAGCACACCCTGCATCACCGGCGGCATGACGGGATTTGGTCGCTAGGGGACGCAGCGCAACTCGGTACCGCCTCCTCTGGTGGCGGTCTACGACGCCAGGTCCCCGTCCTTAGCGACAACCTCATCGCACGCCGCAACGGCAAACCCCTCACGGCCCGCTACGACGGGTACAGCGTCGCACCGATCCCGATCGATCGTCGCCGCCTCATCTTGGCAGAGTGGGACCGTCGAGGCCGTGAGGAAAAGACCTTGCCATTCATCTCTCTGGCGCGGCCCAGGATGATCACTTTTGCCTTCGACCTCTTCGCCCAACCGCTGATCTACTGGCATCGCCTCCTGAAGGGGAAATGATCCAGGCAAGAGCGGGTCAACCGCCTCGGTCGCGGCCATCACCGAGGAGATACCAAGCTTGCCTGGTCGCGATCGGCATCGCGGCAGTCAGTGCCACAGCGGGAACCGACACGGTATTGGCCTCTTGCTTGCAGGACTCGCGATTTTTACTTCTCGCGCCGCCGATCGCTAGCCGGTAGGGGTCGTATTTGCTACACCCCGGCTCGACGGGGTTCCGCACGTACTTGAGCTACCGAATTGCGTAGCGAAACTACGTGCAGAACTCCGTGTAGCAGAACTGGGGGTCTGCCGACCCTTTGCGCACCTGATCAACGAGCCGTCAGGCGCCACACCTCACCGTGGACGATGATCGACAGGTGGTCTTCTTTGATGGTTTCGACATGTCCACCGTCCCAGCACGCGATGGAGTCCGGTTACGGGTGCGAACAGGGGGTGAGGGCCCCGCGGTTGTTCTACTGCACGGCCATCCTCGAACGCACACCACATGGCATCTCGTCGCGCCGCTATTGGCCGCCGCCGGGATGAGCGTGGTGTGCCCTGACCTTCGGGGCTATGGGCAGTCATCGACCCCCGAGCCTGACGCCGAGCACCACGTCTACAGCGACCGTGCGATGGCAGGCGACATCGCCAGTCTCATGCAACAGCTAGGGCATGAACGCTTCAGCGTCGTCGGCCACGACCGGGGCAGCTACGTCGCCTACCGCACAGCACTCGATCACCCCGGGCAGGTGGAGAAACTTGCCGTCCTTGACTGTGTCCCCATCGTGGAGGCGCTCGAGCGCGCGGATGCCCACTTCGCCGAATTGTGGTGGCACTGGTTCTTCTTCGCCACCGAGCAAGCTGAACGTGTGATCACCGCAGACCCGATGGCCTGGTATCGCCCTGATGCTCGGCGCATGGGGCAAGAGAACTACGCCGACATGGTCGCCGCTATCAATAGCCCCGCAACTGTGCGGGCCATGCTTGAGGACTACCGCGCCGGCCTGCACGTCGACCGCGGCCATGACGAAGCTGACCGTGACGCCGGCCGACGCATCGCGTGCCCCACCCTCGTCGCCTGGTCACGCGACGACGACATGGAAGACCTCTACGCAGACCCAGGTGCTATCTGGGAGTCCTGGTGTGAGCAGTCACCTCGAACGGCCGTGATCGAGTCGGGCCACCACATGGCAGAAGAGAACCCGCATCAGCTCGCATCGGTGTTGGGCTCGTTCCTGCTGGTGTAGCTCAAACGACCGTTTGAGCTACAGCGCGCCGGGAGCCCCGTTCAGGCGGAGCCTCCTCGCTGCCCATGTCCTGCGATGACACAGTGGACCCATGGGTAAATCGGGTTTCCCACGACTACTGCACCCCACCGTCGACGCCGTCAACGTACGAGACGTCGCAGCCTTCTACGGCGAACTGCTGGGCCTTAACCATGACGCCGACGTTGCCGACGGTGAGCCGCAGTGGGTCGAACTCGTCGACTCGACGGGAGCTGTCCGGCTGGCCGTGCAGCGTGTCGATTCCCTCACCCGGACCACCGGGCCTTCGCCAGACGTTCCGATGCAACTGCATCTTGAGTTCATCGTCGATTCTCGCGACGAGTTGTCGCGTCACGTCGAACGTGCGTGCGCTCTTGGGGCCATAGTGCTCATGGATCGTTCCGATGAAAGAGACGAACAGGTCTTCGTGCTGGCCGATCCCGCCGGCCACCCGTTCTGTCTGCTCTCTCGCGTCTAGCACCGTAGCTCAAACGAAGGTTTTTGCACCGATCGGCTGGTCAAGGCGTGCTGGGATCTGACTGCGATCTCTTCGCCTTCTGCCGCGCGTAGTAGGCGCGCGAACGGTTGCGGTCACCGCAGTCGGCCGTGACGCACCACCGGCGGTTCCTTCGCGGTGAGGTGTCGAGGTAGACCCATCCGCAGGCTTCGTCTTCGCATTGGTGCAGGCGGTCGAGGTCATCGCGCGCCATGAACTCGATCAGTGCGATCGCGATGCGATGGCGCACCGTGGCGAGGGTGAGTTCGGTCGGCTGCCAAGACCACCGGGCGCCGCCGTGAGGTGTGCAAAACGGGGCACCCGTGGTGTGCAAGACCCCGAAGGTAGCTCCAAACAGCCCAAGCGGCACAAGGCCATTCGCAATTCGTGAACTACCCACGCGATTGTCAAACGGCATGCAAGCCCCCGAACCAGTAGGTTCGGGGGCTTTGTCGTGACTTGAGGTGTTTCGTGAGTCGTCGGAGGGATCTGACGCACGACAAGGCGCGTCACCTTGAGCCGATGGGCGTGCTCGGGGAAGCTGTGGCGCGCGGGCGCCGGGACGCCGTCTACGTCGCCGCCGCTTACGCCTGCGTCGCGGAGTACAAGCTCCGGTAGGTAGCTGGACTCACCCCGACATCCCGCTGAAAATGCCGACGTAGGGTGCTCGCGTCGCCGAATCCGCTGTGCCGGGCGACGGCGTCCATGGGCAGATCCGTTGTTTCCAGGAGGTGGCGTGATGCAAGGACGCGCTGGCCCGAGAGCCACGCGTGGGGCGTGGCTCCCACCTCGTCGACGAACCAGCGCGCCAAGGTCCTCTCGGAAACCCCTGCCTGACGTGCCATCGACGCCACCGTGTGAGGCTCCGCGAGGGTTCGCCCGACCGCGTCGAGCAGCGCTCCCAGGCCGCCGCCGACTCGCGGCGGTATCGCCTTGTCGATGAACTGTTTCTGGCCGCCGTCACGGTGAGGTGCGACGACCATGCGACGGGCGATCTTGGTCGCGACAGAGCTGCCGTGTTCGAGGCGGACGAGGTGGAGACAGGCGTCGATTCCTGCCGCGGTCCCAGCGCCGGTGATGACGTTCCCGGCTTGGGCGTAGAGCAGCGAATCATCCACGTGGACGCGCGGAAATCGGTGTTGAAGATGGGCGGCGTATCGCCAGTGGGTCGCCGCTCGGTGCCCGTCGAGCAACCCGGCCCACGCCAGCGCGTACGTTCCCGAGCACATGGACAGGACGTAGGCCCCACGCTCCGAAGCGGAACGCAAGGCATCCAGGACGTCATCTCCGGGTGGCTCGTCCATCGGGGAACTGGGAACGGCCACAAGGTCAGCGGTCGCCGCCCCGTCCAACGTGGATGCTCCGTAGAGCGAGATTCCCGGGACGGTGGCAGCAACCGCAGCGCCCTGCGACGTGCAGATCGTGAAGTCGAACGCCGGGACACCTTCTTCAGTGCGGTCCACCCCGAAGACCTCGACGAGCACGCCCAGCTCGAAGGCCGCTACGGGAGATTGGGCGATGACAGCCACCGAGCGAAGCACGTTGCCAGTGTGGCAGGTTTTGCGCGGACCGTGTCATTTATGCCACTCGTACCGGTGCTGGCCAGAGCGCGACGGTTGAATCATGGCTACCGAACGGACTACTCCTCAGACTTCCGAAATGACCTCTGCCGAACGTCGCACGGGAACGATTCAGCTCGTCATCGCGATGGTGCTCTCCGGGACGATCGGCCTGTTCGTCCTCAAATCCGGTGCAGCACCGGTGACGGCCGCGTGGGCGCGTTGCGTCATCGGCGCGCTGGCGATGGGCCTCGTGTGCGCTCTGTGTGGCTACTTCCGCACCTCGGGGTACACCCCGCGCCTCGTCGGCATCGCGGTTCTCGGCGGACTCGCTCTCGTCGTGAACTGGGCGCTGTTGTTCGCGGCTTACTCGAACACATCGATCGGCATCGCGACCGTGACGTATCACCTGCAACCCTTCATGCTCATCCTCGCGGCGCCACTGGTTCTGAAGGAATCCATCACTCGTCGACAGGGTGCCTGGGTGACGCTCGGTTTCGTCGGTCTCGTCCTCATCGCGCAGCCGTGGCACAGCGCTCCGTCATCGAACTACTTCCTCGGTCTACTCCAGGCGCTCGCAGCGGCAGCGTTTTACGCCGCAGCCACGCTGATCGCGAAGAAGCTGCCCGGCGTGCGTCCACACGTCACCGTTTTCGTGCAGATGATCGTCGGTGTCGTGATCCTCGCGCCGCTCCTTGAGTGGAGCCGGCTGGGTGACGAACTCACCGGAGGCTGGGCGTGGCTGGTGGGCCTCGGGCTGATCCACACGTGCCTCATGTACGTCCTCATGTATTCGGCGTTCCCGCGTCTCGAGGCAGTGACGATCGCCGTCCTGGGTTTCGTCTACCCCGTCGTCGCGCTCGTGGTGGACGTGACGGTCTTCGGCACGCGTCTGGGCGTCGCTGAAATCGCCGGCGTCGCAGCAATCTTGGCCGCCGGTGTGGGTAACGCCCGCCGCGCGTGAGGCACTGCTCACCGAGCCGAGCGGCACCCTGAAACCGTCGCTTCGGTTGAAGAGTTCGTGACGTCCAACCCATCATCGTCGCGTTCCTGGCTGTAGCTGTCCTCCACGAGCGACTTTCCTCCTGGCGCCTGGCCTGGGGTGTCGTCGGTGTGGCCCTGGTCGTCCTCGGTCCCCGCGCAGCCATGGACTCCCTCCGCGTCGCCGCTGGGATCGGCGGCGCCCTGGCCATGGCCACGGGAGTCGTCCTGACGAAGAAGTGGAGCCTGCCCGCGGGCATCTCGGCGATCGCGTTGGCAGGTTGGGACTGTTGAACTGCCAGGTGACAGGTGTCAGACAGCCAAAGCTGCTGTTGCTGTCATGACGGTTTCGAACTCGATCCGGGCCAATTGCCCGAGCCGGTCACGTCTGCCGCGATGGTGTTAGGTGTACTGACCGGGCACGTTGATCAATCGAGAGGAGGGCGGCTGGTTGCCGCAGGCGGTATGCGGACGGTGTTCGTTGTACTGGTGCAGCCAGTCCGGCAGGGCGTCACGTCGTTCTTGCTCGCTGGTGTAACAGCGGGCGTACGCCCACCCGTCGGCCATGGTCCGGTGGAAGCGCTCCACTTTTCCGTTGGTCTGCGGCCGGTACGGACGGGTCCGCTTCGGGGTGATCGATAGGGCCTCGCAGGTGTCGCGCCACAGGTGTGACCTGTAGGCGCCGCCGTTGTCGGACAGGACTCGTTCGATGGTGACGCCGCGGTCTGCGAACCACTCGACCGCCCGGTGCAGAACGGCGACGGCGGTGATGGCGGTCTCGTCGTCGTGGACCTCGGTGTACGCGACGCGGGAGTGGTCGTCAATGACGGTGTGCACGAACGCGTACCCGAGCTTTGGGTTGTGCCATTTGCTCTTCGGCTTCCCGGGCGTGGCGGCGCGGTTGCGTTCGCCTTGGAGTAGGCCGACAAAGCGCCAGCCGCCGCCGTCGGGGATGTTCCCGAGCTTCTTCACGTCCACGTGCACCAGCGAGCCGGGATGCGGATGTTCGTACCGGCGGATCGGCTCACCGGTCGCCCGATCACCGTAGGGCAACCGGTTCAGGCGTGCCGCAGTGAGGATGCGATGAACCGTAGAAGGGGCGATACCGAGCCGTGCCGCGAGCTGGACGGGCCCTTCCCGCAGCCGCATTCGCAGACTGAAGCACCGCTTCTTCACCGCCGGATCGGCCTTGTTCGGCGACGACTTCGGTCGTGACGACCTGTCGTGCATTGAATCGCCGGACAGGTAGCGGTCGACCCAGCGCTTGACCGTGGGCCAGGAGACCTGGAAGCGGGCGGCGACCTCGCTGATCGGGTAGCCGTCGTCGACGACGAGGCGGGCTACCTTGAGGCGGTGGCGCGGTGTCAGTGCCGCGTTCGCGTGTGGCATCGGATTCCTTGCTGGGGTTGGCATCGTTCGGCTGGGGGTGTCGAGCGTGAGGAGTAGTCCTCTCGGCGGGTCACATGTCGAGTCGTGCGGCGAGCGCTCGGCCGGTGTGGGTGTCGGTGGCGGGCAGGTCGGCGGCTGGTCCTTGGTAGGTGATGTGGCCGCCGGCGGGTCCTGCGTCGGGGCCGAGGTCGATGATGTGGTCGGCGGTGGCGATCAGGTTCAGGTGGTGGTCGGCGACGACGACGGTCGCGCCGCCGTCGACAAGGCGGTGGAGCAGGCGGGTCAGGGTGTCGACGTCGCTCATGTGCAGCCCTGTGGTGGGCTCGTCCAGCGCGTAGACGGTGGCGGAGTGCGCGATGCGGGCGGCGAGACGTAGGCGTTGGCGTTCTCCTCCGGAGAGTGTGGACAGGGGTTGTCCGAGGGTGAGGTAGCCCAGGCCGACGTCGACCAGGCTGGCCAGCGGCGGGCCTGCGGGAGTGTTGGTGTAGCGGGTGGCGGCGTCGGCGACCGGCAGCCCGAGGACGTCTGCGATCGTCAGGCCGTCCAGGGTGTGGGTGAGCACATCTGCGGTGTAGCGGGCGCCGTTGCAGGTGGTGCAGGTGACGGGGACGGGGCTGCTTCCGGGGGCGTCGAGGTAGGTGACGCCCAGGCCGGTGCAGTCGGGGCAGGCGCCGGCGCTGTTGGCGCTGAACATAGAGGGCTTTAGTTTGTGTCCGGGGGTGCTGCCTGCTTTGGCGAAGGCGTCTCGGAGCCAGTCCATGACGCCGGTGTATGTGGCGGGGGTCGAGCGTCGTGATCCGCGGATGGGGTGTTGGTCGATGATTGCGATGTCTGCGCGTCGGGGCAGGTTTGCCAGCAGAGACGTCTTCCCGGCGCCGGCGACGCCGGTGATGCAGGTCAGGACGCCCAGGGGGATGTCGGCGTCGAGGTGGTGCAGGTTATGGGTGGTGGCGTCGCGGATGATGAGGGTGCCGGTGGGGGTGCGGGGCATGGTGTTGAGGGTGGGTCGGGCTGCGAGGGCTGCGGCGATGGGGGTGTGCGCGTGGGTGAGCTGGGCGGGGGCGCCCTGGAAGGTGATGGTGCCGCCGGCGGTGCCGGCGCCCGGGCCTAGGTCGATGACGTGGTCGGCGGCGGTGATGACGTCGGGGTGGTGCTCGACGACTAGGACGGTGTTGCCCTTGTCGCGTAGTGCGTGCAGGAGCGTGACGATCTGGGCGGTGTCGTGGGCGTGAAGGCCGGCGGCGGGTTCGTCGAAGACGTAGGTCAGGTCGGTGAGGGCTGAGTCGAGGTGAAGGACGGTGCGGATGCGTTGTCCCTCGCCGCCGGACAAAGTGGAGGTGGAGCGATCCAGGGCGAGGTAGCCCAGGCCGACGCGGGTGAGATTGGCCAGTAGGGACTGCAACTGGGTGATGAGCGGTGCTGCGGTTGGTAGGTCGAGGTCCTCGAGCCAGCGGTGGAGGTCCGTTGCGGCCATGGCGTGGCAGGTGGTGATGGGGGTGTTGTCGATGGTGCAAGCGCGTGCGGCTGTGTTCAGGCGGGTGCCGGCGCAGTCGGGGCAAGGACCGGTGGTTGCGACGCGCTCGAGGGCGTCGCGCACGCGTGGTTTGAGGGCAGCGGGGTCTTTGGACAGGTACAAACGGGTGATCTTGGTCAGGACTCCTTCGTAGGCCATGGGGTAGGTGCCGGTATCGACGTTTGGTCCGGTGCCGGTCAGGAGGTGCTCGAGCTCGGCTGGGGTGTATGACTGCACGGGCTTGTCGTTGTCGAAGGCCCCGCTGCGGGCGTAGACCTTCCAGAACAGGGAGCCGACGGTGAAGTTGGGGAAGGTGATCGCCCCGTCGTTCAACGACAGGGATCGGTCCAGGACGAGATCAACATCGAGGGTGGCGGTGCGCCCGATGCCTTCGCAGGCCGGGCACATCCCGGTGGCAGCGTTGAAGGACAGCGCGTGAGGTCCGGGTACGGGTGGGGTGCCGTGCCCGGCGTAGAGCTGGCGTAACAGGGACCAGGCGTCGGTCGCGGTCCCGACGGTGGACCGGGGGTTGGCGCCCAGGGGCGCCTGGTCGACGACGATCGAGGCGCTGAGTCCTTCAAGGGTGTCGACGTCGGGGCGTGGCAGGTGGGGCATGAGGTTCTGGACGAAGGCCGGGTAGGTCGCGGCGAGCAGCCGCTGGGACTCCGCTGCGATCGTGTCGAAGGCGAGGGAGGACTTACCCGATCCCGAGACCCCGGTCACCACGGTGAGCTTCCTCTTGGGGATATCGACGTCGACATCGCGCAGGTTGTTCGTGCGGGCGCCGCGCACCCTGATGACGCCGCTGTCCGACATGGGCTGCTCCTGGTGGGTCTTGGGGGTCATCGGTTCACTCCTGGTGGGTCGCTGCGGTCTTGGGCAGGGCGAGCATCGCGACGGCCGCAAGCAGGTAAGTGGCGACCTGCCAGGGCATCGCCTGGGCCAGTGCGTGACCGAACAGCTCGGCCGGTGGGGTCGCTGTGCCAGCGCTCGAGGTGGCGTTGAAGAAGACAGTGCCCAGGACGGCGACGCCGACCGCTCCGCCGATCTGGTTGACGGTGGACAGCACCCCGCCGGCGGCGCCGGCGCGGCGGCCGGGAACGCCGGCCAGGACGACGTTGACCAGGATCGGCGCGGCCAGTCCCAGGCCGAGACCGCCGAGGAACATGGCGGCGGCGAGGGGCCAGTAGCCGGGGGTGGCGCCGTCGCGGACGAGCCACCACAGCAGCGCCTGAGACGCGGCCAGAGTCAGCGAGCCGGTGACGAGCAGGGCTCGCCCGGCCCTCGCGGCGAGGGCGACACCCGCACCGGAGGTGAGCATCGAACCTAGGGCGTAGGGCAGGATCACCAGGCCCGTGTCCCAGGCCGAGCGGCCGGTTCCGGCCTGCAGGTAGATCGACAGGACGAGGAAGAACGAGGCAAGGCCACCGAAGAACAGCACCGACGCGCCCAGGCCGGCGACGAAGGGTCGGACCTTCAGCAGGTCGGGGGCGAGCACAGGCTCGCCGCCGCGGCGTGCGAGGGCGCTCTCGAAGCGCAGGAACCCGGCCAGGACGAGCACGCCGGCGGTCAGCAGAGCCCAGCCCCAGGTGGGCCAACCCCAGTCGCGACCCTGGACGAGGGGCAGCAGCACCAGCAACACCCCGACGGAAGCGAGCAGGGCCCCAATGACGTCTAGGCGCGAGTGGGCCGCAGCGCGGGACTCGGGCAGGACCCGCCAACCCAGCACGAGAGCGACAACGGCGACGGGGATGTTGATCCAGAAGATCGTGCGCCAGCCCAGGCCCGCCAGGTCGGCATCGACCAGTGCTCCGCCGACCAGGGGTCCGGCGACCGAGGCCAGGCCCTGGACGGCGCCGTAGGCGCCGAAGGCCTTGGCCATCGCCGCCGGCTCGAAGGAGGAGCGGATGATCCCGAAGACCTGCGGGACCATGAACCCGCCCGCGAGTCCCTGGAGTGCCCGAACGGCGATGAGCGCACCTGCGGTCGGGGCGAGGGCGCATGCGGCCGACGCGACGGCGAAGGCGGTCAGGGCGGCCAGGAACACTCGGCGTCGTCCGTAGTCGTCACCAAGACGCCCACCGGTGATCAGGCCGGAGCCGAGCGCCAGCGTGTACGCGGCGAGCATCCACTGCAGCTGTGACGGTGACGCGTGCAGATCCGCTGCGATATGCGGGGCCGCGACCGTGACGATGGTGACGTCGAGCAGGTCCATGAACGAGGCGAACAGCACGACCAGCAGCGCGAGCGAGGCCGCCCGGCCGCCGACCCGAGCATCCGCTGCGGTGTCTTGAGGAGAAGTCATGGACTGACCATGCCGCTGGTTCAGGACATCGAATGACCACAACTAGCGCCATGCTGGGGGCATGGCCGATACCTCCGCCCGCATCCTGCGGCTGCTGTCACTGCTCGAGGCGCGCGTCGAGTGGCCTGGGGGCGAGCTCGCCGAACGGCTCGTGGTGTCGGCGCGGACCGTGCGCCGCGATATCGACACGCTGCGCGAGCTCGGCTACCCCGTCGAGGCCGTCCCCGGTCCCGGCGGTGGCTACCGGCTCGGCGCCACCGGCAAGCTCCCGCCCCTGGTGCTGGACGACGACCAGGCCATCGCCATCGCGCTGGCCTTGCAGACCGCACCGGCTACCGTGACCGGAATCGACGACGCCGTCGCCAGGGCGCTGACGACCTTGCGCCAGGTCATGCCCGCGCGGCTGCGCGCCGCCAGCGAGGCCTTCGAGGTCACCGCATTGCGCAACTATTGGGAGTTCTCGGCGCCACCCATAGACGTCGCCACACTGCAGGCAGTCGGGTCCACGATCCGCACGAGCTCCTGCCTGCGGTTCGACTACGCCGACCCCGACGGGCGGGTCCCCGCGCCGGGCGACGCCAACTTCCGACCGCCCCACGACGTCGAGCCCCACCACCTCGTCGTGTGGGCCGGCCGCTGGTACCTCGTCGCCCGCGACCGCAACCACGCCACCTGGGGCACCTACCGGGTCGACCGTATCCGCCCCAAGACCCCCGCCGGCCGCCCCTTCACCCCCGCCCCTCTCGACCCCGACGACCTGAACCGGCTCGTCGTGCAGAACCCCGACCGGGGCGACACCCCCGGCCAGTGGCAGTGCGTCGGCACCGCGACGCTCGCGCTGTCCGCGGACGTCGTCGCCCGCTGGGCCCCCGGCGGGTCCGTTGTCGCCCCCATTGACCGGCATTCTTGCCGCCTGACGATCGGGGGGTGGTCCTGGGCTGGAGTCGCTGGCCTCTTCATTACCTTCGACACGGACCTCACGAATGTCGAGCCGTCCGAACTACGCGACGCCTTCGCGACCATCCGGCGACGCCTGGAACTTGCCTCGCCGGCGAGACTACGCCCACGACGCCAAGAATGACGGGCACATACCCGTCCCGAAGAGCCAGGATTCTCCGTACCCGCCGCCACGATGACGTCGCTGGCTGGCGCACAGCCGGTCGATCAACGTCCCCGGTCAGTACACCTAGTGCTCGACTGGAACCACCTCTCAGCACGTCGCGTCGACGCTACTGCGTCGCCCCTGGACGACCCACTCGACACGCCCGCAGCACAGGCCATGTGACGTGCCCCGGCTTCCTGGACGGTCGGGGTCGGGTGGCTGTGATGTGTCGCTGCGTTCTCGTCGAGGGGGTCAGCAGACTCGATCAGGGTCGATTGGGATGAGACGCGAAGGCGCTCAGGTCAAGGCGGCCGCAGCCGGCCGGCGGGGTAGCGTCGGTCACGTCGAGGTCTTTGGATGGATGGCGTAGGAACCTCCATCGTCGGGAGACCTCGACGTCTACCTGCGGACCGACGCGCCCGGCCGACCTACACCCTCATCTGGGAAGAGCCCCATTCCCATGCCCGCCAGCCAATAGGAAGGCCGCGAGAGGCAGCTCCCGCTATCAGAAGGGCTGTTCGAGCTGTCCTCAGGCACCGACGGAAGCAGAAATACACGAATCCCGGCCCGAGATCTCTCTCGGGCCGGGATTAGTGAAGTCAAGTCCACACATTTCGTGAACTACCCCGCGTGCGCGAGGGGGGATTTGAACCCCCACGCCCTTTCGGACACTGGCACCTGAAGCCAGCGCGTCTGCCGTTCCGCCACTCGCGCGAGTGCTCACCTATCATTCCCTACCGCCACACGGTTCGCCAAATCGGCGGGGTGCGCGTCGCCCCGGCCGCCGAGCCGGGCGTCAGACCGGCTCCTCAGCAGGCGCACAGGCACGCGCGGAGTGCAGGAATTCAGCGGTTCCCCGTGGCCGACGGCTACGATCGAATCCCTGGTTCACCCGACCAGACCGGCGTGCTGCCCGCACACCACCGACGCACAGGCCGCCCACCGACGGAACCACCGCGCCGCGAGGGGAGTCGAAGGCCGTGAGGCCCACCGGCATCCACGCCGGCCACGACACAACGAGGAGGCACCCATGGGGTTGTTCGACAAGCTCGAGAGCAAACTCGAACAAGGTGTCAACGGCGCCTTCGCCCGCGCCTTCAAGAGCGAGGTGCAGCCGGTCGAGATCGCCTCCGGCATCCGCCGCGCCATGGACGACCGCGCAGCCTCCGTCGGCCGCGGCAAGCGCCCCATCGTGCCCAACCTCTTCACGATCGAGCTCTCCCCCACCGACTACGACCGCCTCTCGGCCTGGGGTGACGAACTCGACGACGAACTCATCGCGAGCGCCCAGGAACACGCCGACGAGCAGCGCTACTCGCCCGGCGGCCCGTTCACCATCGTCCTGCAGGAATCCGAGACCCTCGAGACCGGCGTCTTCCGCCTGCGCCCCGCCACCGCGAAGGCCGCCGAAGCCCTCGCGCAGCAGCGCGCGAACGTCCGTCCCCGCAACCAACAGGACGAGCGCAACTCGCACGACTCCTCCAACCGCGGGCCCCGCCCCGGCCGCGACGCCGGCCGCCCGGCCGTTGCTGCCGCCGGAACGGCCGCAGGCGCGGGCGCCGCAGCACCCGCCAGCCGTGGCTTCGGCTCTCGCATCAAGGACTACCTCACCGGCTACGCCCCCGACGACGCCGCGCAGCCGGCCCCGGGTGAGCAGCCACAGCCGCGTGAACCGCGCGAAGACATCCGCCGCGACGACCGTCAGGCACACGGCACCAACGGCGACTACGGATACGACGACCGCTCGCACGCCCCCGATCCCTTCGAGGGCAACACCAACCGTGCGGCCTCGAGCCTCGGCGGCGCCTACTCGTGGGACGCTGCCGGGTCGGACGCGCCGCGCCGTCAGGAGCACGACGCACACGACGGCCACGACGAGTACGACGGCTTCGCCGACGAGCGTGGCTACGAGCGCGCCGGCCACGACGTCGACAACGGGTACGCCGACGACGCGTATGACAACAACGACTACGGCAACGGCTTCGACGACGCCCACCCCGACAACCGCGCCACCGGCCGCGGCCTCGCGTGGGACGACGATGACGACTACGGCGACCCAACCGGTTTCTCCCCGGCCGAGGAGCCGCAGGACTCCACGGCACGTCACATCCCCGCCGGCGGCGGCGCACGCCCGCCGCGCCCCGTCTCGCCGCGTGAGCGCCCCTGGCTCAAGATCGACGGCCAGCGCTACCCGCTGCTCGGAGCCATCACCGTTCTCGGCCGCGACGACGAAGCCGACATCATCATCGACGACCCGGGCGTCAGCCGAAGCCACAGCGAAATCCGCATCACCCACGACGGCCCCCACCTCGTGATGAGCGCGCGCGACCTCGCCTCCACCAACGGCACCTACGTCAACGGTGAACGCATCGACTCCACCCACGTCCACGACGGCGACCGGCTCACCCTGGGCCGCACGTCGATGACGATCCACCTGGGAGACCGCACGTGAACGAACTGACGCTGACGGCCATCCGCATCGGCCTCCTCGCCCTCCTGTGGTTCTTCGTGTTCGCGGTCGTCGGCGTCCTGCGCGGAGACCTCTACGGAGCGAAGACCGGTGGCGGACGCGCCTCGCGCGCCTCCTCGCGTGAGCGCGGCGCCAAGACGCCGCGCGCCGTGAAGAAGGGCCCGACGCACGTGGCCGTCATCGAGGGCGCCATGCGCGGCACGACACTGCCGCTCACCGAATCCGGCGTCCTGCTCGGGCGCAACCCCGAGTGCTCTCTCGTCCTGTCCGACGATTTCGCCTCCGGGCGTCACGCACGCATCTACCCCGAGGCCGACGGCTGGTACCTCGACGACCTCGGTTCCACCAACGGCACGTACATCGGCGCCGAACGCATCGGCGAGCACGTCCACGTCGACGCGGGAACCCGCATCCGTATCGGCCGCACCGTCCTCGAGCTGAGGAAGTGACCCCATGCCCATCGCCCTGAGATTCGCCGCTCGTTCCGACGTCGGCCTCGGCTCGAAGAAGCGCAACGAGGACTCCGGCTACGCGAGCAACACAATGCTCGTGCTCGCCGACGGCATGGGCGGCCACGCCGCCGGTGACATCGCCAGCTCCACCGTCGTCGGCCAGATCGTGCCCCTCGACGGTGACGACGTCGGCGCGGACGACGTCCTCGACCAGCTCGCGGACCGCATCCACCTCGCCAACGAGAAGCTGCGCAGCGAGATGGACGCCGACCCGACCCGCGAAGGCATGGGCACGACGCTCATCGTCCTCATGAAGGCCGGCCGTCAGCTCGCCATGGCCAACATCGGCGACAGCCGCGCCTACCAACTGCGTGACGGCAAGTTCACGCAGATCACGAAGGACCACTCCTTCGTCCAGAGCCTGCTCGACTCCGGCCGCATCACCCCCGACGAGGCCGTCCACCACCCGCAGCGCAGCCTCGTCACCCGCGTCCTCACCGGCCGCGAGAACGACGTTCCTGACCTTTCGCTGCGCGAGGCCCGCATCGGCGACCGTTTCCTCCTGTGCTCCGACGGCCTGTCGGACTACGTCGGCGGTCGCACGATCGAGGAGATCTTCACCTCCGGCAAGCCGATCGACCGCGTCGCCGACGAACTCATCGAAATCGCCCTCAAGGCCTCGACGCTCGACAACGTCACCGTCGTCGTCGGCGAGGTCGCCGACAGCGACGAGCTCGACCTCTCGAGCAAGCCCGCCGTCGTCGGCGCCGCCGTTGCACACGGCGTCACCGAGGCCGTGCCGGTGCGCGACCAGACGCCCGCCGAGAAGGCCCGCGCTCTCTCGCGCGAAGTTTCCGACGACGAGGACGAGGAGACCGAGGAGCACAGCGGCGCCCAGCTCGCCGAGGACGGCCCCCGCCGTCGCGCCCGGTTCTACGCCGCCATCGCCGCACTGGTCGTCCTCGCGGCCCTCGCCGTCGCCGCGATCTGGGGCTGGACGTGGTCGCAGAGCCAGTACTTCGTCAAGGATTCCGGCGGACGAGTCACCATCCACCAGGGCGTCGACGGTGGCTTCGGCCCGCTCGAGCTCAGCCATGTGGAGGAGAAGACGGACATCCCGACGGCCGACCTGCCCGAGTTCTGGCGCACCAAGGTCAAGGCCGGCCTCGAGGCCTCCAGCGACTCGGAAGCCGCGGCCACCGTCGAACGTCTCCGGGCGGAGATGGTGAAGTGCCTCGCCGCCTCACCGAACGGAAGCGAGTGCAAGCAGTGAGTCTCGGCCTCACCCGCACCACCTCCGGCACGAAACGCGGCACCGAGCTCTTCCTCCTCGGCTTCGCGGTCGTCGTCGTGCTGTTCGCCTACGCCAGCGTCGGCCTCGCCATCGACGGCACGCTGCCGGCGGACATCATGACCCTCGGCATCGGTCTCGGAGTTCTCGCGCTCGTGTTCCACCTCGTCGTGCGCATCGTCGCGAGCTACGCCGACCCCGTCCTCCTGCCGACGGCGACGCTGCTCAACGGCCTCGGCCTCGTCATGATCCACCGCATCGACGTCGCCCGCGGCCGCGACATCATGGAGGGCGCCGCGCTGCGTCAGCTCATGTGGTCGACGATCGCCGTTGGCGCCGCCATCACGCTGCTGTTCCTCATCCGCGATCACCGCAAGCTGCGACGCTACACGTTCACGTTCGCCGCAGCCGGTCTCGCGCTGCTCATGATGCCGATGCTCCCGTTCATCGGTATGAACATCAACGGCAACCGCATCTGGATCCACATCGGCCCGCTCAGCTTCCAGCCGAGCGAGGTCGCCAAGATCCTCCTGACGATCTTCTTCGCCAGCTACCTCGTGCAGACGCGTGACGCGCTCTCCCTCGTCGGCAAGCGCTTCCTCGGCTTCCCCCTGCCGCGTGCCCGCGACATGGGCCCCATCATGTTCGCCTGGCTCATGTCCCTGGCCGTCCTCGTCTTCGAGAAGGACCTCGGCACCTCGCTGCTGTTCTTCGGCCTCTTCGTCGCGATGCTCTACGTCGCCACCGAGCGGCGCAGCTGGGTGGCCATCGGCCTCATCCTGTTCTTCACCGGCTGCTACGTGGCCTACCTGCTCTTCGCGAACTTCCAGAACCGCGTCGCGCTGTGGCTCGACCCCTTCACGCCCGGCCAGTCGGACCAGGTCGCGCGCTCCCTCATGGGCCTCGCGTTCGGCGGCATCACCGGCACCGGCCTGGGCCGCGGTTACCCGACCTTCAACTACTCCGAAGCGAACTCCGACTTCATCATGTCGAGCTTCGGTGAGGAGATCGGTCTCGCCGGCATCATGGCGATGATCGTGCTGTTCGCCATCATCGTCGAGCGCGGCCTGCGCATCGGCATCGCCTGCCGCGACGGCTTCGGCAAGCTGCTCGCCACCGGCCTCGCGTTCTCCGTGTGCCTCCAGTGCTTCGTCGTCCTCGGCGGCATCACCCGCGTCATCCCCCTCACCGGTCTGACGACACCGTTCCTCTCCGCCGGTGGTAGCTCGCTCCTCGCGAACTGGGCCATCATCGCCCTGCTGCTGCGCATCTCCGACCAGGCCCGGCGCCCGAGCGTCGCCGAGACCGACCCGACCCGTGGAAGCGACGACACCCAGGTGGTGAAGGTTCGATGAACACGCCCATCCGACGTCTCGGCTTCGTCGTCGCAGCCCTGTTCTGCTCCGTCCTGCTCGCCGCGAGCTACATCCAGGTGCTGCAGGCCAAGTCGCTCAACAACCGCCCGGGCAACACGCGCATCATCAACGCCGGGTACAAGATCGAGCGAGGCTCGATCCTCGTCGACGGCAAGGCCATCGCCACGAGCCGCAAGTCGAACGACAAGTACGTCTACGAGCGTCAGTACACAAACGGCAGCCTCTACGCCCCCGTCACCGGCTACAGCTCACTCGTCTACGGCAACGGCGGCGGCCTCGAAGGTGCAGAGAACGAAGTGCTCACCGGCACGAGCGACTCGCTGTTCTACCGCCGCCTCGTCGACGTCGTCACCGGTAAGCCCAAGCAGGGCGCCAACCTCGAGCTGACGATCAACCCCAAGATCCAGCAGGCCGCCGCGCAGGCCCTCGGCAACCGCCGCGGCGCCGTCGTGGCGCTCGACCCGAAGACGGGCGCCGTGCTCGCCATGGTGACCTCGCCCTCCTACGACCCGAACAACCTCGCCTCGCATGACACCGAGGCCGTGACGAAGACGTGGACGCAGATGAACGCGGCCGCGAACCAGCCCATGGTCAACCGCACCATCGGCGGCACTCTCTACCCGCCGGGTTCGACCTTCAAGCTCGTCACCTCGGCCGCCGCGCTCGAATCCGGCAACTACTCGAACTCCTCGACGTTGCCCGGCCCGGCCACCCTGCGTCTGCCCCAGACGACGCACTCCCTGCCGAACGACGACGGGCGCGCGTGCGGCCCCAACGACGAGACGTCGCTCCTGCACGCCCTCGAGGTCAGCTGCAACACCGCCTACGCCCAGCTCGGCATGGACCTGGGCCAGGACAAGCTCGCCTCCCAGGCCAAGAAGTTCGGTTTCGGTGACGTCATGCGCGTGCCGATGCGGGTCACGCCCAGCACGTTCCCGACCCAGCTCAACGAGCCCCAGACGGCGATGTCGGCCATCGGCCAGTACGACGTGCGTGTCACGCCGCTGCAGATCGCGATGATCTCCGCCACCATCGCCAACGGGGGCAACCAGATGCAGCCGTACCTCGTGAAGAACGTCGTCGACTCCGACCTCGACGTCATCAAGTCGACCGACCCGAAGGTGCGCGCCAAGCCGATCTCCGGGCAGACCGCCGACTCCCTCACCGAGATGATGGAAGCCGTCGTCAACAACGGCACCGGTAAGCAGGCCGCCGTCCCCGGCGTCCAGGTCGCCGGCAAGACGGGTACCGCGCAGGGCGACACGAAGAACGCCGCCGACCTGTGGTTCACCGGTTTCGCGCCCGCCAACGACCCGAAGATCGCCCTCGCCATCGTCCTCGAGAACGGCGGAGACCAGGGCGTCGAAGCCCTGGCCGGCTCCGTCGCCGCACCCGCTGCACGCCAGATCTTCGAGGCGGCCGTGCGATGACGGAGACCGCAGCCGCGAGCGCCGCGACGAACCACCCACCGGCGAACCACGCACGAACGACCCGACGACCGACCACCCCGACGAGATCTCAGGAGGAGACCGCATGAGCACGGCACCACGCATTCTCGGCGGGCGCTACGAGGTCGGTGAGCTCATCGGTCGCGGTGGCATGGCCGAGGTTCACGCCGGCCACGACACCCGTCTCGGACGCTCCGTCGCCATCAAGATCCTGCGCTCCGACCTCGCGCGCGACCCCTCCTTCCTCCAGCGCTTCCGCCGCGAGGCGCAGTCGTCGGCCGGGCTCAACCACGCCAACATCGTGGCCGTGTACGACTCGGGTGAAGACACCTTCGTCGAGGCCGGCGGCGGCACCGTCGACATCCCCTACATCGTCATGGAGTACGTCGACGGCCAGACGCTGCGCGAGATCCTCAACGACGAGAAGAAGCTCAGCTCGGACGAGGCCTGCCGTGTGACGATGGGCATCCTGTCGGCCCTCGAGTACAGCCACTCCAAGGGCATCGTCCACCGCGACATCAAGCCCGGAAACGTCATGGTGACGCGCGGCGGCAACGTTAAGGTCATGGACTTCGGTATCGCGCGAGCCCTCGCCGACGTCGGCGCGACGATGACGTCGGCCCAGGCCGTCGTCGGTACCGCCCGCTACCTCTCCCCCGAGCAGGCCCAAGGCGAGAGCGTCGACCCGCGCACCGACCTGTACTCCGCCGGTTGCGTGCTCTTCGAGCTGCTCACCGGGCGTGCGCCCTTCGTCGGTGAGCCGGTCAGCCTCGTCTACCAGCACATCGGGGAGCAGCCGCAGCCGCCGTCGCTGTACGAGCACTCGGTGTCACCCGAGCTCGACGCCGTCGTCCTGCACTCGCTCGAGAAGAAGCGGGACGCTCGCTACCAGAGCGCCGGCGAGTTCCGTTCGGACGTGCTCGCGGCTCGCTCCGGCCAGGAGATCTCCGCGGCCGCCCTCGCGAGTACCCAGGCCGCAGGCGACAGCACGGAGGTCGTCAACTACACGCGCCGCGGCGCAGCTCTCGCGGCCGCCGACCACACGGCGGAACTCGACGAGCGTCACGAGCCGAAGCGTTCGCGCGGCGGTCTGTGGGCTCTCGCCGTCATCGCGGCCCTCGCCGCCATCCTCGGCATCGGCTACCTCTTCATGAACCCGAGCGGCACCACCGACCAGGTCACGGTGACGAAGGTCGAAGGCATGACCTACGACCAGGCCTTCTCGACTCTGTCGCAGGACTTCACGGTCGAGCGCAAGGAGACGTCCTCCGACCAGAGCGAAGGCACCGTCGTCGGGCAGGACCCGCCGGGCGGCACCAAGGCCGACCGCAATTCCACCGTCACGCTCACCGTCTCGACGGGCCCGGACTCCGTGAAGGTGCCCGACGTCGTGGGCGACTCGGTCGCGACAGCGCGCCAGACCCTCATCTCCGCAGGTATCGACGCCGACCGCATCAAGGTCTCCTCGGAGAAGAAGGACGACAGCGGCGTCGACTCGGGCAAGGTTGCCGAGACCAACCCCAAGGCCGGTTCGACGCTCGGTGCGAGCAACGAGATCACGCTCTACCCGAGCAGCGGCAAGGTCACCGTGCCCGACCTCGTCGGCAAGACCCAGGACGAGGCGACGCAGGCGCTCTACAAGGCGCACCTGTCGATCAGCGTGACCTACGAGCGCACGGGCGACGAGACCAAGCAGGGCAAGGTCATCTCCGTGCCCGATCAGGGCAAGAAGGTGGACAACGGCACGGCCGTGGTCGTCGTGGTCGGCCAGAAGCCCGAGGCCACCGTCACGGCGACGCCCTCACCGACGTCGACACCGTCCTCCTCGTCGTCGAGCTCCAGCTCCTCGAGCAGTTCCACCTCCTCGAGCACCAAGCCGAGTTCGCCGAGTTCGCCGAGTGACACGACCGAGCTCACGCCGTCGAACACGGCGAGCCCGCCGAACGAGGACGACTAGTCACGAAGACCTCGAAGGGCCACCCCGATTCGGCCGGGGTGGTCCTTCGACGTCGGTGTCGCGTTGCCGGGCGACGGCGGGTCAGCTCGCGCGCACGAGCGGCACCATGTCGTGACTCGCCTCGACGGCCGTCGTGGAGCCGCACATCCGCAGCCAGTTGGCGAGCATGCGGTGACCACCGACCGTCATGACGCTCTCGGGGTGGAACTGCACGCCGTGCAACGGCAGGTCCCGGTGATGGGCCGCCATGATGATTCCGGTGTCAGTGCGACCGTTGACGACGAGTTCGTCGGTGACGGTGGCCGGGTCGATCGTCAGCGAGTGGTAGCGCGTGGCGGTGAACGGGTCGGAGAGACCCTCGAGCACGCCCGTGCCGTCGTGGAAGACCTCGGACGTCTTGCCGTGCAGCAACTCCGGCGCACGCCCCACCGTCGCGCCCGTGACGACGCCGAGGGCCTGGTGGCCGAGGCACACCCCGAGCATCGGCTGGTTGCGCTCGCCGCACGCCTCGATCATCTTCATACTGACGCCGGCGTCCTCCGGGGTGCCGGGACCGGGCGAGACGAGCACGCCGTCGAAATCGGCGCCGTCGGCCGCGCTGATCGCGTCGTTGCGCACGACGGTCGTCTCGGCGCCCAACTGCTGGAGGTAGCCGACGATCGTGAAGACGAAGCTGTCGTAGTTGTCGACGACGAGAATGCGCGGCGAGTCGGTCATGCCCACCAGTCTAGGTGCGCCCATCTCGCACGGCCCAGCGCCGCCGTCAGCGCTGGGCCCGGGCGTACTTCAGGGAGAGCGAGCCGGTGAACGCGGGGAAGGACGCGTTCTGCTCCGTCTTGACGTCGTAGCCCAGCCCGACGAGGTCGACGTACTGCTTGTAGATCTTCACCGCTTCGTCGTCGTCGAGGGCTGCCTTGAGCTTCACCGGGTCGCCGATGGCCTTGATCGTGAACGGTGGGCTGTAGACACGACCCTGAAGGATGAGGGTGTTGCCGACGCAGCGCACCGCGCTGGTCGAGACGACGCGCTGATCCATGAGCATCATGCCGCGAGCGCCCGCGCGCCACAGGGCGTTGACGACGGCCTGCACGTCCTGCTGGTGGACGACGAGCCAGTCGGGTGTGCCGTCTTCGGGCAGCTGGTCGACGCTCTTCTTGCTGTCGTCGAGGGTGACGGTGATCGCCTGCCCCGTCAGCGGCGCGAGACCGGCCGGGTCCTCCTCCTTCGACGCCTGAGCGTTGATCTTGGACGCCTGGGCGGCTGGTCCGTCCTTCTTCGCGGCGGCGCTCTGCGCCTGTTCGACCTGACGGCGCAGGCTTGCGACGGACTGCTGCTTCTCCTTGACGCGTCGGTCGGCTCCGGCGACGACGTCGCTGAGCTGTGTGTTGCCCGAGCGCAGATCGGTGCCGTGGGCCGCACGCGAACTGACGGCGAACATGAGGCCGGCCACGAGCGTCACGATCGGGACGGCGACCTGCCAGGGCTTCACGCGGCGGCGCGAGGGCATCCGGACACCCTCGTTCTGCTCGACGCCGGGCGCTTCGTTCGGTGCGTCATTCGGCGCGTCGGTCGCGGGAGTGCTGGGCGAATCGGCCACGCTGACGCCTCCTTCATGCTGCGTACCGGCGAGTGAGTCAACTAGGCTCTCACCCTAGTTGACTCACCTCCAGAACGCCTGACACGGAAGGGGTACCCCGTGGCCCGTAAGAACTCCGACGCCGCTGCGCGCGCCGCCTCCGGAGGCGGCCTCAACCCCAGGTGGTGGGTGCCGACCGCTCTCGGCCTCATGCTCCTCGGCCTCGTGTGGGTCATGACGTACTACATCAGTTCGGGCGCGTACCCGATCCCCAACGTCGATGCGATCAACATCGTCGTCGGCTTCGCCTTCATCATGGTGGGATTCATCATGATGACGCGCTGGAAGTAGCGCTCCTTCGACTTCGTCGGATGCCCTCGGCCCTGTTGGGTCGAGGGCATCCGACGTTGTGGGATGTTTTCCCCAGAGTTATCCACAGCCTGTGTGTAATTACACGGCTGTCGTTTTCCACAGCTGTGGACAAACATGGGGACAACGCGTGGATGGCCCGGGGACAAGCGTCAAGATCAGTGGAAAACCGGTGGTCCACCGGTGGAAAAGGGCAGGTCAGCTGGGGACAACTCATGTGACTCACCGGGCTCGGCCCCACGACACGCCGCTCATTCCGCGGGTTTCTCCACACCCATGCCTGTGGAAACTGTGGAAAACCCTGGTTTCGGACGACGTTGACGGGGTCTTCCACAGCTGGGGACGACGCTTGCTCGGTTTGTCTTGCCCCATCTAGAGCTGAGGCGAGAGATGTGGATAGGTTCTCATCGACGTTGCGGCGAACTGCGAGCGTTCACCACGCCATGGAACCGTCCTGATGACGAACTGCCCTCTGGACGGCGGCGGCATCGCGGCGCACACTCAGGTCAGAGGTATGTGAAGCGGACGTCGGTGGCCACGCTGGGCCTGGCTGCCGTGGTGACGGGCTGGACCTACGCGACGCCCGGCGAGTCGCCCGGGCCGTTCAAGCTCTACACGCACTGCGGTGTGCGCGAACTCAACAGCAACGGCACCTGGTACGTCCGCGAGGGCGGCCCCCTCGCGAGCGAGGCCGGGACGCCGAAGGGGTGGGACGACCCCTATCAGCGCGGCTGGGTCGTCATCGACGGCAACCGTGCCACGTTCCGGGACAGCTCGGGCCGCAAGGAGACCTTCGTCGAGCGTCCAGGAGCCACGAAACCCCTCGCCGTCTGTTCTTGTCCGAGTTCGGCACGATGCATCACTCTGCCCACATCTTGCACCTGACTTAGACAGCACAAGAGGGCTTCATCGAACACTCGACGAAGCCCTCTTGGCGTGACGTCCTGGTGTCAGCGCACGATCTGGATCCAGCTGAGGTCGGCCATCGCGAAACTGACGTAGGCAGCTGCGAACAGTAGCGCGGCAAGACCACCGAGCAGACCGAGCTGGATCGCCGTCGAGCGGCGGCGAACGGCGTACAACAGGCCGGCCGCGATGCCTCCGACGATCGCGCCACCGAGGTGTGCCTGCCACGCCACGTTGCTCATCGTGAAGCCCAGCACGACGTTGATGGCGATGAGGGTGAGCATCGGGCCGATCTCGCGCCCCAGGTGCCGGTTGAGCACGATGACGGCGACGAACAGGCCAAACACACCACCGGACGCACCGACGAGCGGAGTCGCCCATCCCGACGCGTAGAGGTCGCCACCCCGAACGGGCGCCGAAGTCAGCAGTTGATAGCCGACCGACCCACCGAGCACCGCCACGAGGTAGAGGGCCGCGAAGCGGAGACGGCCCAACATCGGCTCGAGGTACTGCCCCATGAAGTACAGCGCCATCATGTTGAAGAGCAGATGGATGACGTTGCTGCGGTCGTGCGCGAAGCCGCTCGTGATGTAGCGCCACGGCTCGTCCTGGGCTGCCAGGGCGATGAAAGCTACGTTGCCGAAGAAGCTCCAGCTCATTAGCTCGCCCACCCAGACGGCCACGCAGATGCCGATGATGCCGAAGGTCACGAGCGGGCGTCCGGGCGCGGCGGGCATGCCTAGCTCCGACCGCTGCGTCGGCATCGGGTTCGCCTTGCGCTCGGCAGCGACGCAGTCGACGCACTGGAACCCGACCGAGGCCGGCACCTGGCACTGCGTGCACGCCGGACGTCCGCAGCGCTGGCAGCGCGTGTAGGCCGCGACCTCCGGGTGCCTCGGACACACCGGGATCCCTTGCTCGTCGTACGAACCGTTGTCCAGCGGAACGCTCATCGTTCTCGTCTCTGCCCTTCTCATGCGTGTGGCCCCGTCGTCATGACAACGACGGGGCCACACGATTGTCTCCCGCACCCTCACACCGTTCGGAGCGAGGGCACGGATGCGATCACTCGGAGATGGTGACGCTCTCGATGACGACCGGCTCGACCGGCTTGTCCTGGCCGCCCGTGCGGACGGCGGCGATCTCGTCGACGACCTTCTTGGACTCGTCGTCGGCCACCTCGCCGAAGATCGTGTGCTTGCCCTGCAGCCAGCTCGTGTCGGCAACCGTGATGAAGAACTGCGAGCCGTTCGTGCCCTTGCCCATGCGCTTACCGGCGTTGGCCATGGCGAGCATGTAGGGCGAGTTGAAGTTCAGCTCGGGCGAGATCTCGTCGTCGAACGTGTAGCCGGGGCCACCGATGCCGATGCCCTGCGGGCAGCCGCCCTGGATCATGAAGCCCGGGATGATGCGGTGGAACGTGAGGCCGTCGTAGAACGGCTGCGGGTTGGTGCGGCCGGCGTCGTCCTTGTACTCCTTCGTGCCCTTGGCGAGGCCGACGAAGTTCTCGACGGTCTTCGGCGCCTGGGTCGGGAAGAGGTTGATGTTGATGTCACCGTGGTTGGTGTGCAGTGTCGCGATCATGACACCCAGTGTTCCACGTGAAACGCACACGGGCACGGCGGCCTCGCGGGTGTTCACACTCGGCGGAAGCCCGGGCGTCACGAGGCAGGCGTCTCCGTCCCTTGAGGTGGGCCCGGCCGACATCCCCACCGTCCGACCTGCCGAACCGGTTGGTAAGCGGGCAGCGAACAAGGCAGGATGAGAGGCAGAAGAGTATCCACCCGCAGGAGAGGAACAGCCGTGCTGTGGAAATACGAACCCACCAAGACCGAGAAGGCCAAGGAGGCTGCGCTCACCGCGGTCGACCTGGCTTCGACGAAGGCCGCTGAGGCCAAGGCGAAGACCGAGAAGGACATCGTCCCCACCCTCGCAGAGAAGGCCGAGGAGGCCCGCGACTTCATCATGGAGAAGGCAGAGGAAGCCCGCGAAGCCGCTGCGCCGCACCTCGAGAAGGTTGCCGACGCCACTGCCGACCAGCGTGAGGCTGCCGCCGACAAGGTGAGCGTGGCCAAGGCCGTCGCCGCCGCGAAGATCGCCGACGTCGCCGAGTCCGCTGCCGACGCGCGTGACGAGGCCGAGAAGAAGGGCCGCAAGACTGCGAAGAAGGCAGACAAGAAGTCGTCCAAGTTCGCGAAGCAGGCCGACAAGCGCGCCGAGAAGACAAAGAAGAAGGCCGACAAGAAGGCTGCCGCTCTGGCGGGCTTCCTCGGTGCCAAGGCATCGCGCGCGGAAAAGAAGGCGACGAAGAAGTTCGGCGTCGACACGCGCCAGGACGTCGCCTACAAGGCTGCTGCCCTGAAGGGCCAGGCCCAGCAGGTCGCCGAGGACAAGGGCCTCACGGCCGACAACGCTCGCGACTTCTACAAGGACGAGCTGCTCCCGCACCTCAAGGAGATCCTCGCGACGGCCGCTGCCGCCGGCACCGCCGCCTCGCACAACGTCGTGGGTCAGCTTCCCGACGGTGCGCAGGAGCAGGTCGCGCGCTACGCCCCGGCTCTCGCACCCAAGAAGAAGAAGGGTGGCTTCCTCATCGTTGTCGGTGCGGCCGCCCTCGCCGGTGCCGGCTACCTCGTGTACGCCGACCAGCAGAAGAAGAAGGCCAAGAACGCCCAGCTCTCCGAGGCTGCCATCGCGGACAGCAAGGCTGACCGTTCGGACGAGATGACGATCAACAACCCCGTCACCGACTTCAACAAGGCCGATGACACCACGATGGTGCGCCCTGCGGGCGACGGCACGGCCGAGCCGGCAGGTGGCCCGGGCACCGCTGCCACGTGGACCGAGGCCGAGGAGTCGGGCCACATGTCCACCGAGGCACTCGAAGGTGAGACGCGCAGCTCGCGTCGCGCCGCCCGCGGCGACATCTGACATCAGTCGCTCCGCTTGAGGGGTCGCTTCCTGCTGGAGGCGGCCCCTCGTCATGTGCCTGCTCCTGACGCGTCGTGTGAGCGCCTTCCCCGACGCCCGGGCCCGGCTTCGGCGCTGCGTTGCACCAAAGGTCGATCGCTGCTTCTTTAGGTTGATAGACCAATAACTAGATTCTGCTAGCCGAGGGAATCGGCGCGTCCCATCGGGGTAACCCTGTTCGACGTCGTCGTCAGCGGAACGCCGCCTCGCGCCCACAGCGTGGCAGGCACGCGCGGATTCGGTGACGCCGGCCGTACAGTCCGTTCATGGCGCACTTCCTCAGCTTCGTCGCGTTCGCGACGGCCATTGCGGTGGCACCGGGCCCGGACACGTTCCTCACGCTGCGCAACACCGTCATCGGTGGCCGCGCGCGAGGGCTGTGGACGACGCTCGGCATCGGGGTCGCCGGTGCCACCCAGGGCGTCCTCGCCGCGGCGGGGCTGGGCGCGATCATCGCCCGTTCGGAGCCTGTGTTCCAGACGATCCGCTGGCTCGGTGTCGCCTACCTCATTTATCTCGGCGTCATGGCGCTGCGTACGGCCATCAAGGCGCGCGGCGAGGGCTGGGCCATGACGCCGGAAGCGACGCCGCGGAGCCCGCGCCGCTCGTTCCGTCAGGGATTCCTGTGCAACATCACGAACCCGAAGGTGCTCGCGTTCAACCTCGCGGTGCTGCCGCAGTTCGCCGGCCCTGGCACAGGGATGCTCACGCTCCTCGCCTACGCCCTCACCCTGACGATCGTCGGCACGATCGTGCTGCTCGCC
>NZ_JAGTHU010000016.1:0-90280 GCF_019895135.1 Dermacoccus sp. Tok2021 | reverse complement strand
TGTCACACGTGTGACGGCCTTGTAGCCCAACGGCTCGGCCCACACCGACTATGGTTCAGGTTCGAGAACCCCCTTTTTCGCATACCCAAAAAGTCTTTGCTTCGACGTGTTGGTACTCGGCTCCATAGCCGGCCGGGCCGCGGTTGTCGGAGGCCTGTGCGACGATGAAGTCGTCGTACCAACCGAAAGGAAACCATGTCCGAAGAGCGCAACGACAACGCATCCTCAGAGGGCGCCGAGCGCCAGCGAAGCCAGCGTTGGTCCAGCGCTCGTTCGGATCGTCGTGACTCTCCGCGGCGCGACGGTTCTCGTGATCAGCGTCGGGGTGACGACACCTACCGTTCGGATCGCCGCGACGAATCGCGTGGTGAAGGTCAGCGACGCGGGGACGGCTTCCGTGAGTCGTCGCGCGGTGCCTCCCGAGACGACCAGCGCCGGGGCGGTTATGGCGATCGTGGGGGCTACGGTCGATCCGATGAGCGTGCCTACCGCGGTTCCCGGGATGACAACGGACGCCGAGGTGGTTTTGATCGACGTGATGACCGAGGCGGTGCACGTCGCGAGGACTCTCGGGGCGAGCGGGGTGGTTACCGCGGGCCGGACTCCCGTGACGGGGAGCGTCGCTTCGATCGCCGGGAGGCTGAATTCTCCCGCGGGACGCAGGGCGAACGCGGAGGCTACGGGCGCCGTGAAGATCGTGAGCTCCAGGGGCGTCGTGACGATCGTCCGCAGCGCGGGGGCTACGGCAACCGCGACGAGCGCACTGGTCGTGGCGGCTTCGGCGGCCGCGACGATCGTGGGGGCTACGGCCGGCGCGACGAGCGCTCTGAGCGCGGTGGATTCGGCGGCCGCGAGGACCGCGGTGGCTATGGCCGTCGTGACGAACGCGGTGGTTTTCGTGAGCGAGGCGACCGCGGGGGCTTCCGCGGACGTGACGAGCGGGCCGGGGCCGGACGTGACGGAGAGCGCCGGGGCTTCGGCGACCGCGACGGCGCGCGCTCGGGTGGGCGCAGCGTTGGTTCCTCCGACCGCGGGCGTGGTTTCGATTCCCGCGACCGACGGGACGGCTTCGAGCGTGGGGGACGCGACGGCGGACGTGATCGCGGCCGCGGCTTCGAGCGTCGCGGCGGGTTCGACGGTCGAGGTGACCGCGGCGCCGGCTGGTCGGACGCGCAGAGCCAGATCCGCGGCCCGCGCAGCTGGGACGCGAAGGCGACCGGTGACGAGCGTCCCCGTCGTCGTCCCGAGCCGATGCTGCCGGAGGAGATCACGGGCTACGAGCTCGACAAGTCGGTGCGTCAGCAACTGCGCACGCTGAGCAAGGACAACGCTGAAGGCGTGGCGCGCCACCTCGTGGCCGCAGCCGAACTGCTCGAGGAGAACCCGGAGAAGGCTCTGGACCACGCGCAGCACGCGGTGTCGCGGGCCGGCCGAGTTCCGGCGGCCCGCGAGGCCCTCGGTCTCGTGCTCTACCGCACGGGTGAGTACGCCGAGGCGCTGCGGGAGTTCCGCACGGCTCGCCGTCTGTCGGGTTCCGATCACCTGCTGCCGTACATGGTCGACTGTGAGCGCGGCCTCGGCCGCTACGAGCGCGCCCTCGAGCTCGCCAACTCTCCGGAGGCCCAGCGCCTGCCGGAGGCGGACAACATCGAGCTGGCCATCGTCGTGTCGGGTGTCCGTCGCGACATGGGCCAGGCGCGTGCGGCGGTCGTCGGCCTGCGTCTTCCGGCGCTACAGAAGGCCACGACCCAGCCGTGGGCAGCCCGTCTGTTCTACGCGTACGCCGATGCCCTCATGGACCTCGGCGAGTCGGACGAGGCGCGCGAGTGGTTCGTCAAGGCCGACGAGGCCGACCGGGACGGTGAGACGGACGCGGGTGACCGCATCGACCAGATCGACGGCTTCGAGCTGACCGACCTCACGCCCGAGGACGAGGACGAGCAGGACCCGCGCCTTGCCGAGATCGACCTGTCCGAGTACGGGGCGGTGCAGCCGCAGCCCCCGGAGGCCACATCTGCTGAGCCGACCGAGGTGCCCGCAGATGCTGCGGCCAACAAGCATGCGGTGAGCGACGGCATCGTCGAGTCTGACGCCCAGGAGGCGGAGTCCTCCGGAGAGCGCAGCGTTCCTCGCGCGACGTTCGACGACGGCAGCTCTCGTGGCTGATGCGTTGATCGCTCGGTACGCGGCGATCGTCTGCGATCTCGACGGAGTCGTGTACGCCGGTCCCGAGCCGATCGAGCACGCTGTCGAGGCGTTGGTGGCGGCATCAGACAACGGTGCCCACGTCGTCTATGCGACGAACAACGCGTCGCGTACCCCGGCCGAGGTCGCGGGGCACCTGCGTGAGTTCGGTCTCGTGGTTGACGACGCCGACGTCGTCAACTCCTCGGCAGCGGGTGCCTACCTACTGGCGGGGTCGCTCACGGCGGGAGCTCGGGTGCTCGCCGTCGGGGGCGCCGGTGTGGGTGTCGCGCTCACCGAGGCGGGCTTGACGCCGGTGTCGCCCCAGGAGGCCCGGGACGGCACGCCGGTCGAGGCCGTACTCCAGGGGTACGGAGCCGAGGTGCGTGCGAGTGACCTCGCGGAGGCGGGTTTCGCCGTCGCCGGCGGGGCACGCTGGATGGCGACGAACACCGATCTCACCCTCCCCACCGACCGTGGAGTCGCGCCGGGCAACGGTTCGCTCGTGGGCGCGGTACGCAACGCTGTCGGCGTGGACCCGGAGGTGGCAGGCAAGCCGATGCCCACGATGTACGAGATGGCAGCGCGACGCAGCGGCGTCGACGCGCACCAGGTACTGGCCATCGGCGACCGGCTTGAGACCGACATCGAGGGCGCCGTGCGTGCGGGTATGGATTCCGTGCTCGTCCTCACCGGCGTGCACGATCTTGCCGATGCGGCGGCTGCGGCCCCAGAGCGTCGGCCCACGTTCGTCGTCGAAGACCTGCGGTCCCTGGCGAAGCCCTACGACGAGGACCCTTCCGCCCCCGGCACCTCGCACGACGCCCTGACCTGGTCCCAGGCGCGCGCGCTGCTGCGCGCGACGTGGGCCGAGGTCGACGCCGGCGAGCTCGACGCGGACGGCGCCCGTCATCGGTTCACGGACCTCACGGTGCGCTCGGCATGACGGCCGTTCCTTCCCCGCGCGACCTCAATCGCGCAGGCGGTCCCGCGGGCGGTGGGGAAACTCAGCACGACGGGGCTGTCGATGCGGCGCTCGAGACGCTGTCGAAGTCCACCGAGGAGTTCGTCGACGGTGCGCGCGAGGACGCCGGCGGCGTCATCGAGGCCGCCGAGGCGGTGCACGAACAGTTGCAGCGTCGCCTGCAGGAGGCGGGATCGTGAGCGGCCAGACCCGGCTCGACGCGGCGCTTGTCGAGCGGGGTCTCGTGCGTTCGAGGGCCCAGGCCAAGGAGGCGCTCGCACGCGGCAGTGTCGCCGTCAACGGGCAGATCGAACGCAAGGCCTCCACCCAGGTCGCAGATGCGGACGTGGTCACGACGAGCGAGGAGCGTGACCCCTACGTCGGGCGCGCAGCGCGCAAGCTCCTTGCCGCGCTCGAGGCCTTCCCGGACTTCGCGGGCGCCGTTGCCGGTGCACGTGCCGTGGACGTCGGAGCCTCCACGGGTGGCTTCACCCAGGTGCTGCTCGAGCGTGGTGCGACGCATGTCGTGGCGCTCGACGTGGGCCACGGACAACTGGCCGAACCAGTCAAGAGCGACCCTCGCGTCACCGATCTCGAGGGCCTCAACATCCGCGACGTCGTCTCGCGCGACAAGGTGGACGGCTCTCCTTTCGATCTTGTCGTGAGTGACCTGTCCTTCATCTCGCTCACTTTGGCGCTACCGCATATGAACTTCCTCCTGGCGGAGGCCGGGCATCTCGTCGTGCTCGTCAAGCCGCAGTTCGAGGTCGGCCGCGAACGTCTGGGGCGCACCGGCGTCGTCACGTCGCGCGATCAGCGCCGTGAGAGTCTCGAACGCGTTCTCGCCACGGCCACCGGGCTTTCGCTCGTCGTCCATGGCATAGCGTGGAGCCCCATGGTGGGTACGCACGGCAACCACGAATACCTCGTGTGGTTGCGCCGTGTGAACCAAGGCAGCGGCCTCGACGACGAGACCCTGCGCACCACCATCGACCAGCTCACCGGGAGGGACGACACATGAGCCGCCGCATTCTGCTCATCGGCCATTCGCGACGTCCTGAGGCCTTCGACGTGGCCGAGCGGCTCGTGTCCGCTCTCACCGAGCAGGGCATCACCGTCGTCGGATTCGCCGACGAGTTGACGGCCTTCGGCATCCGAGAGCGTGACCACGTCGTCACGCTCGCCGAAGGTACGTTGCCGCAGGGGTGCGAGTTGGCCGTCGTCCTCGGTGGCGACGGAACGATCCTTCGTGCAGCAGAGATCTGCCGTGACACCGGCATGCCGCTGCTCGGCATCAACCTCGGCCACGTCGGCTTTCTCGCAGAAGCCGAGATGGAGGACGTCGACCGCATCGCCGGCGGCATCATCGAACGCAGCTGGAGCGTGGAGGAGCGGGCGACGCTCGAGGTCGTCGCCTCGTCCGGCGGGAACGACCCCACCGAGCTGTACCGCGGCTGGGCTCTCAACGAAGCCAGTGTGGAGAAAGCCGAACGCGAGCGAATGCTCGAACTGACGGTCGAGATCGACGGACGACCGCTGTCGACATGGGGAGCGGACGGCGTCGTCATCGCGACCCCCACGGGCTCGACTGCCTATGCCTTCAGCGCCGGCGGGCCCGTCGTGTGGCCCGACACCGAGGCCATCCTGCTCGTGCCGATCTCCGCCCACGCGCTCTTCGCGCGCCCCCTCGTGCTCAGCCCGGCCGCTCGGCTCGCGGTCGAACTGGTGCCGGGGGCGCAGGGGAAGGCAGTGTTGTGGTGTGACGGGCGACGTTCGTTCGATCTGCCCGACGGTGCGCGGATCGACGTCGTGGCGAGTGCCAAGCCGGTACGCCTGGCGCGTCTCAGCTCCGCTCCGTTCACGGATCGTCTCGTGCGCAAGTTCGACCTCTCGGTCTCGGGGTGGCGCGGCTCGCGCGCCTGAGATCGTTCGCCAGGAGCGAAATCTCCAATCGAATGCGTGTTCGAACGACGATCGGTCGGTCGGCTCCCTAGAGTGGTCTCGTGCTCAAGGAGATCCGCATTCGCAACATGGGTGTCATCGCCGACGCCACGTTGGAGCTGAGCCCGGGCCTCAACGTCGTCACCGGTGAGACCGGCGCAGGCAAGACGATGGTCGTCTCCGGCCTGGGGTTGCTCCTCGGCGAGCGCGCCGACGCCGATCGTGTACGCACGGGGGAGAAGCGTGCCGTGGTCGAGGGCTTCCTCGACCTGCCTGACGACCACGCTGCCCTCGCGACGCTGCGCGACGAGTTCGAGTTCGACGGCGACGAGGAACTCATCCTCTCGCGCACAGTGGCTGCGGGAGGCCGGTCCAGAGCTCATGTCGCCGGGCGCAGCGTGCCGGCGTCGGTGTTGGCCCAGGTCGGCCACGACCTCGTTGCCGTGCACGGTCAGGCCGATCAGTGGCGTCTCAAGCGTCCCGAGGAACACCGTGAGGTGCTCGACTCGTTCGCGGGTGCCGAGTTGGCCGCTCTCGCCGAGCAGTACCGCGAAGGCTTCGTCCGGTTGAAGGCTCTTCGGGCCGAACGGCGTGAACTGACGCAGAAGGCTCAAGAGCGCGCGCAGCGCCTCACGATGCTCGAGGCCGGCATCGCACGGATCGACGAGCTCGAGCCCGTGGAGGGGGAAGACGTCGAACTCGCCGCGGAGAGCGAGCGGCTCACCCACGCCGAGGATCTCCTCGCGGCGGGCACGGGGGCCGCCGGCGCACTTGCCGGTGACGAGACGGACCCTGACCAGCCCAACGCTCTTGCGCTGCTCGCGCACGCACGAAGTGTGCTCGACTCGGCGGTGTCGCTGGACGCCTCACTGGGTGAGTACGTCACCCGGCTCAAGGAGATCCAGACGTTGACCGCCGACCTCGCGGCCGACGTCTCGGGGTACGCCTCCGGTATTGACATGGATCCGGCGCGGCTTGCCGACGTGCACCAGCGTCGCGCGGCCCTCACGGCCCTCATGAAGGCGTTCGGTCCCGAGCTCTCCGATGTCGTCGCCTGGCGCACGGCAGCGGGAGTCGAGGCCGAGGCGTTAGCAGGCTCCGACGACCGTGTCTCGGCCATCGACGCCGAGATCGCCTCACTCACGCCGAAGGTGGCCGACCTCGCGCTTCGTCTGCACGATGCGCGCGTTGAGGCCGCTACCAAGCTCGGCCAAGATGTCACCGCCGAGCTTGCCCACCTCGCCATGGGCTCGGCGCGCCTCGAAGTCGCCGTCACGCTCAACGAGGCCGAAGCCGGCCTCGAGCTGGGGGACGGGCGCATCGTGAAGCCCACCGAACACGGCATCGACGACGTCGCGCTCCTGCTCGCGGCGAACAAGGGCATGGCTCCGAAGCCGGTGACGAAGGCTGCCTCCGGTGGTGAGCTCTCCCGCGTCATGCTCGCGCTCGAGGTCGTGAGCAGCACGGGCGAGGTGCCGACGTTCGTCTTCGACGAGGTCGATGCCGGTGTCGGCGGTGAGGCGGCGGTCGACATCGGCGCGCGTCTGGCCAAACTGTCCGAACAGGCACAGGTCATCGTCGTCACGCACCTCGCCCAGGTCGCGGCGTTCGCCGACAACCACCTCGTCGTGCACAAGTCGCACGACGGTGCCGTGACGGAAAGTGGTGTCACGAGCGTCACAGGTGAGGCCCGGCACGAAGAACTGGCGCGAATGCTGGGCGGTGACGCCTCCAGCGCGGTTGCGGTGGAGCACGCGAAGCAACTCCTTGCCTCCTCCGACGCGATTCGTCGCGAGGCGATCTCGCCCGCCCCCGTTCGATGACGTAGGCTGGCATTCCGTGGTGGATCAGACGACGAAGCAGATTTTTGTCACCGGGGGCGTTGCCTCCTCCCTCGGAAAAGGCCTGACGGCATCGAGCCTCGGCCGACTCCTTCGCGCACGTGGCCTCAGCGTCACGATGCAGAAGCTCGACCCGTACCTCAACGTCGACCCGGGAACGATGAACCCGTTCCAGCACGGTGAGGTGTTCGTCACCGAAGACGGTGCGGAGACCGACCTCGACATCGGGCACTACGAGCGGTTCCTCGACGTCAACCTGCACGGTCGCGCCAATGTGACGACCGGCCAGGTGTACTCCGACGTCATCGCCAAGGAGCGTCGCGGCGAGTACCTCGGCGACACCGTGCAGGTGATCCCGCACATCACGAACGAGATCATGGACCGCATGCGCGCCGAGGCCAACGGCCCCGACGCTCCGGACATCATCATCACCGAGATCGGCGGCACCGTCGGCGACATCGAGTCGCTGCCGTTCCTCGAGGCCGCTCGCCAGGTCCGCCACGCCGTGGGCCGCGACAACGTCTTCTTCCTCCACGTCTCCCTCGTGCCCTACATCGGACCGAGCGGCGAGCTCAAGACGAAGCCCACGCAGCACTCCGTCGCGGCACTGCGTCAGGTCGGTATCCAGCCCGACGGCCTCGTGCTGCGCGCGGACCGCGAGATTCCCGAGGGCATCAAGCGCAAGATCTCCCTCATGTGCGACGTCGACTCCGAGGCAGTCGCCGCTGCCGTCGACGCGCCGAGCATCTACGACATCCCGAAGGTCGTGCACGCCGAGGGCCTCGACGCCTACGTCATCAGCCGTCTCGGCCTGCCGTTCCGTGATGTCGACTGGGCCCAGTGGGACACGCTGCTCGGCCACGTTCACTCGCCGGCCCACGAGGTGGAGCTCGCGCTCGTCGGCAAGTACATCGACCTGCCCGACGCCTACCTGTCGGTGACCGAGGCCATGCGTGCCGGTGGCTTCCACCACGACACCAAGGTGAAGATCCGCTGGGTCGCCTCCGACACCTGCCAGACCGAGGCCGGCGCGCAGAAGGCGCTCGGGGGAGTGGACGGCATCCTCGTCCCCGGCGGCTTCGGCGTGCGCGGCATCGAGGGCAAGCTCGGCGCTCTGCGCTGGGCACGTGAGAACAAGGTGCCCACCCTGGGCATCTGCCTCGGTTTGCAGTGCATGGTCATCGAGTACGCCCGCAACGTCGCCGGTATCGCGGACGCCTCGTCGTCGGAGTTCGACCCGAACACGAGCCACCCCGTCATCGCGACGATGGAGGAGCAGAAGTCCTACGTCCAGGGCGAGGGCGACCTCGGCGGCACGATGCGTCTCGGTGCCTACCCCGCGAAGCTCGCGGAGGGTTCTATCGTAGCCACGGCCTATGGCGCCACGGACGTCAGCGAGCGTCACCGTCACCGTTTCGAGGTCAACAACGACTACCGCGACGACATCGCGCAGGCGGGTCTCGTCTTCTCCGGCACCTCGCCCGAGGGCACCCTCGTCGAGTTCGTGGAGCTGCCGAAGGACGTCCACCCGTACTACGTGTCGACGCAGGCGCACCCCGAGTTCAAGTCGCGCCCGCACCGGGCGCACCCGCTTTTCGCCGGTCTCGTGGAGGCGGCGCTCGAGCGCAAGAAGGGCTGAGCCGCAAGCGAACCGGTCGGTGCCTGCCCCTGGACATATGGGGCGGGCACCGACCGTTCTGTGAGAAAATCCCCTCATGACGAGCGAGCACGGACGGATGACCCGCGACGACCTCGTCGACGAGTACGCCAAGGCGCCCGTCACGCATAGCGAGTGCGTCTACGAAGGCCGGGTCTGGAACGTCCTGTCCGAGGAGGCCGACCTCGGCGACGCCGGTCGCGTCACCCGCGACTTCGTCGACCACCCTGGCGCCGTCGCTGTTCTCGCCCTGCGTGGTGAAGCCGGCGCCGAAGAGGTGCTCGTCATTCAGCAGTACCGCCACCCGATCGGTGCCCGCGAGTGGGAGATTCCTGCGGGTCTGCTCGACGTCGACGGCGAACCTCCGCACGAAGCGGCACTGCGCGAACTCTACGAAGAGGCCGACCTGCGAGCCGGGCGCCTCGACCTGCTCATCGACTACGCCTCCTCGCCGGGCGGTCTGTCGGAGCAGTTGCGTATCTACCTCGCCCGGGACGTGAGCGAGGTCGCTGCCGACGACCGTTTCGAGCGCGAGGACGAAGAGCTCGACATGCCGACGGCCTGGGTGTCGCTCGACGATGTCGTCGCCGCGGCCATGGCGGGCCGCATCCACAATCCGACCCTCCTCATGGGAGCGTTCGCCGCGAATGTCGCACGCGCGAACGGGTGGAACGACCTGCGACCCGCCGACTCACCGTGGGAGGTCCACCCGAAGGTCTCCTGACGCCGCGGGTGCCTGAGTGCGGCCCGCATGGCCGCGGTTCCTCGCATCCCGACCCAAGAAGTCCCTTCCGCTCCACCCACCCGCCGGCCCTCCCGAACGTCGTCTCGAGGTTCTCGCGTGATCCTTCTCATCTCCGTTTATCTCCTGGCTGCGCTCGCCGCGCCGGCGATGGCGCGCGCCCTCGGGCGCAAGGTTTTCATGGCCCTTGCGATCGTGCCGCTCGCCACCTTCGTCTGGGCCGTGCTCAATGCGCCGGGCGCCGCCCCCGTCACCCAGACCGTCTCGTGGATTCCCTCACTCGGAACCGATCTGGCGTTCCGGATGGGTGCCCTGCAGTGGCTGCTGACCCTCGTTGTGGCCGGCGTGGGTGCCCTCGTCCTCTTCTACTGCGCCTCCTACTTCCATGACGACGACCGTGTCGGCTCGTTCGCGGCCACCTTCATCGCGTTCGCCGGTTCGATGCTCGGCCTCGTCCTGGCCGACGACCTGCTCATGGTCTACGTCTTCTGGGAGATGACGACGGTCTTCTCCTACCTGCTCATCGGTTACGACATGACCAAGCGCTCGGCGCGCCTGGCAGCCATGCAAGCGCTGATCGTCACGACGTTCGGCGGGCTCGCGATGCTCGTCGGCATGCTCATGCTCGGTCACCTCGCCGGCACGATGCGTATCTCCGAGATCCTCGCCGACCCGCCGGCTGCCAGCGGCCTGCTGACGGCGGCCGTGATGCTCGTGCTCGTCGGCGCTCTGAGCAAGTCGGCCATCGTGCCGTTCCACTTCTGGTTGCCCGGTGCCATGTCGGCCCCGACCCCGGTGAGTGCCTACCTGCACGCCGCCTCGATGGTGAAGGCGGGCGTCTACCTCGTGGCCCTGCTCGCCCCGACGTTCGCGGGTGTGCCCGGCTGGCGCGCCGGCATCCTCACCCTCGGTGTGCTCACCATGCTCGTCGGCGGCTGGCGTTCACTCGTGCAGTGCGACGTCAAGCTGATCCTCGCCTACGGCACCGTGAGCCAGTTGGGGTTCCTCCTCGTCGTCCTCAGTGTCGGCACCCGCGCGGCGGCTCTGGCCGGTGTGGCGTTGCTCCTGGCCCACGCGCTGTTCAAGTCCTGCTTGTTCCTCGTCGTCGGCATCATCGACCACAACGCTGGAAACCGTGACCTGCGCACCCTCTCGGGCCTCGGGCGCCGTTCGCCGGTGCTGTTCGCCGCGGCCGCGATCGCCGGCGCATCGATGGTCGGCTTCCCGCCCCTGCTGGGCTTCGTGGCCAAGGAGAGCGTTCTCACCGCCCTCGTCGACGTGACGGCCGGTGGCGACGGAACCGGCCTCGGACCGGTGGCGGCCTGGACCGTGCTCGCCGGAGTCGTCCTGGGCTCGATCATCACCACGGCCTACACGTTGCGATTCCTCTGGGGCGCTTTCGCCGACAAGCCTGGCGTCGAGGCCACGGACTTCAAGACTCCCAGCCCCGCTTTCCTCGCCTCACCCGTCGTCCTCGCCGTCCTCAGCCTCGGTGTCGCGTTCTTCGGCGGGCCGCTGACAAAGTCGCTCGAGGGGTACACCCACCAGTTCCCGCCGGGGGCCCACGAGGCGAAGCTGGCTCTCTGGCACGGGCTCGGCCTTCCGCTCGCACTGTCGGTCCTCGCCCTGGTCGGTGGTGCGCTCATGTTCGTCGCGCGCCGCCCCATCGCTCATGCGCAGGCGAAGGTCGCCCAGCCGTGGAGTGCGCAGCGCGCCTACCTCTCGCTCATGCACGGCGTCGACCGCCTCTCCGTCGAGGTCACCGGTTTCATGCAGCGTGGTTCGGTGAGCGCCTACCTCGCGGTGACGCTGGTCGTCCTTCTCGCGTTCCCCGGTGTCGCCATGCTCATGGCGTGGACGCCGGACGTCCAGGTCCACGTGTGGGACACGCCGGCCCAGGCGGCGGCCGGACTCGTCGTCGTCCTCGCGGCCATCATGACCGCCCGCGCGCGTCGGCGCCTTCGCGCTGCGCTGCTCGTCGGTGTGACGGGGTACGGCTGCGCCGTCCTCTTCGTCCTGCAGGGCGCACCCGACCTCGCCCTCACCCAAGTGCTCGTCGAGACGGCCAGCGTCATCGCCTTCGTGCTCGTCCTGCGCCGTCTGCCCACCTACTTCACCGATCGGCCGCTGTCGGCGCAGCGTTACGTGCGCGCCCTGCTCGGCCTCGCCGTCGGTGCCGCGGTCGCAGGCATCATGATCGTCGCGACGAACGCCCGCACCGCGCAGCCCGTCTCCGTCGGCTTCCCCGAGGCGAGCGTCGACTTCGGCGGCGGCAAGAACATCGTCAGCGTCACCCTCGTCGACATCCGTGCGTGGGACACGATGGGGGAGATCTCCGTGCTCGTGGCAGCGGCCACCGGTGTGGCGAGCCTGCTCTTCATCGGAACGCGCCGCTCAACGATTCGCCGCGTCGGGGACCTGCCCCAGCACCACGCGGCGGAACCGAAGACGAGCGGCTCGTGGCTCTCCGGGCCGAGCACACTCGCGCCGGAGAAGCGTTCCATCATCTTCGAGGTCGTCACGCGTCTCGTGTTCCCAGCCATGGTCATGGTCGGTGTGTACCTGCTGTTCGCAGGCCACAACTTCACCGGTGGCGGGTTCGCCGGCGGCATCGTCACGGGGCTCGCCCTCGTCGTGCGCTACCTCGCGGGCGGCCGGTACGAGCTCGACGAGGCTGCGCCGATCGACGCGGGCACACTCCTGGGCGTCGGTCTCGTCATCGCGGCGGGCTCGGGCCTCGCGCCGCTGGCGTTCGGCGGCGCTGTGCTGGAGAGCTACCAGTACGACGTCCACCTGCCGCTCCTCGGTGACCACCACCTCGTGACGTCGCTGTTCTTCGACATCGGTGTCTACCTCGTCGTCGTCGGGCTCATCCTCGATCTGCTGCGCACGTTCGGTTCGCGGATCGACCGTCAGATCATCTCCGAGGAACGCGACAACGACGCGGCGAACGCGGAGGTGGCTCGATGAGCGCGAACCTGACCCTCATCATCACGGCGGCGAGCCTCATCGGCGTCAGTGTCTACCTGCTGCTCGAGCGCAGCCTGACGCGCGTCCTCGTCGGGCTGCTCATGCTCGGCAACGGGGTGAACCTTCTGTTCATGGTCGCTGCGGGGCCCTCGGGGCATCCGCCGGTCGCCGGCAAGGTGTCGGCCGAGGACATGACCGACCCGCTTCCGCAGGCACTCGTCCTCACCGCCATCGTCATCGCTCTCGGTACGACGGCGTTCGCCCTGGCCATGGCCTACCGCAGTTGGCAGCTCAACGGGCACGACGACGTCCAGGACGACGTCGAGGACGCCGCGATCCGTCGTCGCGCCCTGCGTGACGAGGCCTCCGACAGCTACGACCTCACGACCGGTGGTCCGGACGACGACGACTCCGCACCCGAGGAGAAGGCATGAATTACGTCGTCCCCCTTCCCGTTCTGCTGCCGCTGTTCGGCTGCGGCGCCGCACTGATGTTCTCGCGTCGCCCCCGGGTACAGCGCGCCATTACGGTGAGCGTCCTCGTCGCCGTCGTGGCCATCGCCTCGATGCTCCTCGTCGCCGCCGACCGGCACGGACCGCAGGTCGCGTGGCTCGGTTCGTGGCCGCGGCCCCTCGGCCTGGCACTCGTGGCCGACCGCGTGTCGGCGCTCATGCTGCTCGTGTCGGCCATCGTCACCCTCGCGGTCCTCGTGTACTCGTTGGCCCAGGGCGGCGCGAGCGAGGACGACGAGAGCACTCCGGTCTCGATCTATCACCCGACGTTCATGGTGCTCGTCGCCGGCGTCTCGAACGCCTTCCTCGCGGGTGACCTGTTCAACCTGTTCGTCAGCTTCGAGATGCTGCTCTTCGCGAGCTATGTCCTGCTCACCCTCGGTGGTACCGAGAGCCGGATCCGGGCGGGCACGATCTACGTCGTCATCAACATGGTGTCGTCGGCGTTGTTCCTCATCGCCATCGCAGCGGTTTACGCCGCGACGGGGTCGCTCAACTTCGCGCAGCTCTCCGAGCGCCTCGGCGACCTGCCGGACGGCGTGGCCCTCACGTTGCAACTGCTGCTGCTCACGGTATTCGCCATCAAGGCCGCTGTGTTCCCGCTGTCGTTCTGGCTCCCGGACAGCTACCCGACGGCGCCCGCGCCGGTGACGGCCGTCTTCGCCGGCTTGCTGACGAAGGTGGGTGTCTACGCCATCCTGCGCACCCAGACACTGCTGTTCCCCGACAGCCCGCTGTCGAACCTGCTGCTGTGGACGGCGTTCGCCACGATGCTCGTCGGCATCCTCGGCGCGGTCGCGCAGTCGGACGTCAAGCGAATGCTCTCGTTCACGCTCGTCAGTCACATCGGCTACATGATCCTGGGCATCGCTCTCGGTTCGGCCGAGGGCCTCGCGGGGGCCACGTTCTACGTCGTGCACCACATCACGATCCAGACCGTGCTGTTCCTCGTCGTGGGGCTCATCGAATACCGCACGGGAACAACGAGCCTGCTGCGCCTCGGCGGCTTGGCGAAGACCGCGCCGTTCATCGCGATCCTCTTCTTCATTCCGGCGATGAACCTCGCGGGCATCCCGCCGCTGTCGGGCTACCTCGGCAAGATCGGACTCCTGCAGGCGGCCGTCGCAGACGGCTCGGCCACGGCCTACGTCCTCGTCGGCGGCGCCGTCGTGACGAGCCTTCTCACGCTCTACGCTATGGCGAAGGCGTGGGCGCTCGCCTTCTGGCGCAGTGAGGAACAGGCGCGCGAAATGTCCAAGGCGCTCAACGAGGCAGCGGCCGAACACGACGAGCCGTCCCTTCGACACATCACGAAGCGGGCCGTCGAGAAGAACGCCAGTGAGGCGGACCGGGTCATGCCGACGGACGTCGCGCTCGCTGCCGGCGCGACGGAGGAGGACGAAGAGGTGGACGACCTCTACGACAAACCGCTCCACGCCCGTGAAGGCGCGACTCCGCGCACGCTCATGTGGCCGACGACGGCGCTCGTCGCCTTCTCGATCGCGCTCACCGTCGTGGCTGGACCGCTTTTCGGCCTCACCGAACGTGCCTCTGTCGACATGAAGGCGCGTACGCCGTACGTCAACGCGGTGTTGGGAGACGACCGATGAGTGATCGACAGTCGCCGTCCGGGCGTCGTCGCCGAGTGCGCTCGGTCTGGCCCTCCATGGTGCCGCTGGCCGTCGTGTGGTGTCTGCTCTGGGGCGAGTTCAGCCTGTTCAACATCCTCGCGGGCGCGCTCGTAGGTGCCGTCGTCGTCATCGCTTTCCCGATGCCGCCATTGCACCTGCATCTGCGGCCGCGCCCCGTGGCTCTGGCCGTGCTCGTCGGAAAGTTCGTCGTCGACGTCGTCGTCTCGAGCGTGCGGGTCGCGTGGACGGCCCTTCGCCCCGGGGCGTCCTCGCTGACGAACGCCATCGTGCGGGTGGAACTCGCGACGCCGTCGGACTTCGTCCTCACGGTGGTCGCGCAGATGACCTCGCTCATCCCCGGAAGCATCGTCGTCGACGTCCACCGCGCGCGGCACACGCTCTACCTGCACGTCCTCGACGTGAACAGCGCCGAGGAAGCGGACGAGTTCCGTCAGCGGGTGCTCGAGCAGGAAGAGCGCGTGGTCGCGGCCATCGGTGGGTACGCCCACGACATCGACGAACGGAGCGACCGACCGGTCCGTGAGGGAGGAACCGAGCGATGAACGCCGTCTACCTGGTGTGCGTGGTCGTCCTCACGGCTGCAGCCGTGCTCACGCTCGCCCGCGTCACGATGGGCCCGACGATGCTCGACCGCAGCGTCGCGCTCGACGTGCTCATCTCGATCGTCATCTGTGGCCTCGCGGTTGAAGCCGCCTGGAACCAGCACCTGTTCACCCTGCCAACCCTCCTCGTGCTCGCGCTGCTCGGTTTCACCGGTTCGGTTTCCGTGGCGCGCTACATCCGAGGGTTCGACGACATCGAGGACGAGGAGGACGGAGCATGACCACGTTCTTCGACGTCGTTGCCGCCATCTGCATGATCACGGGCTCGCTGCTGGCGCTCGTGGCCGCGATCGGGCAGGTCCGGATGCCGGATCTGCTCAGCCGCACTCACCCCGCGACGAAGCCTCAGGTGCTGGGGCTCGGCCTCGTCCTGCTCGGCGTCGCGCTGCGGCTGCGTGAGCCGGAAGCTTTCGGGCTGCTCGCCCTCGTCATCATCTTCCAGCTCGTCACCTCACCGGTCGCGAGCCACATGATCGGGCGTGCCGCGGTGCGTACCGACAACCGCGGGGAAGAACGCCTCGTCGTGGACGAGCTGTCCGAGGACCGCCCGCAGGGGCGAGCCGACGAAGGGGACGTTCCGGATCAGCGGTAGCCGCCCTGCCGACGCACGGCCGCTTCGATCTGCTCACGGTCTGTGCCCGCGGCCAGTAGCACGCTGACGAGCAGGCGCGCCTTGAGTGCATCGAGATAGCCGCCCATGACGACGCCGCGCTGCTGGAGATCGACCTCCGCCCCGACGGCGCCGTACGTCTCGACGAGGGCCGGGCCGGAGTGCGTACGGCTCGTCATGATGACGGGCATGCGCTCGGCGATGGCGCCGACCGCCTCGGCCCACCACCCCGGAACGTGGCCCGCGCCGAAGCCGGCCAGGACGAGGGCATCGGCACCGTCAGCGACGGCCTCCAGCGTGCGGACCGACTGCCCGAAGCCGGTGACGAGGACGGGTACCTCGACGTCCATCGTCGTCACGTTCGACACGTCGGCGCCGAGCGCAGAGCGCGCGCCCGGCGGAGAGAAGAAGTGGACGTGCCCCTCGAGCACGCGACCGGCGGGGCCGGTGTTGGGGGAGCGGAAGGTAGAGATGGACGCGGTGTCCGATTTGGTGACGTGGCGCGCCGCGTGGATCTCGTCGGCGAAGACGACGAAGGCGCCCCTTTCGCGCGCCTCGGGGGAAGCTGCGACACGCACGGCCGCGAGGAGGTTCGCTGCGCCGTCGGCGCCGGCCATCGTCGGGTTTCGCATGGCGCCTGTGGCGACGAAGGGTCGCGGGTCGTCCCAGAGAAGATCAAGCAGGTAGGCCGACTCTTCGAGGGTGTCGGTTCCCTGAACGAGAACGAATCCGCCAGCATCGCTCGATCGGGCGCGCTCGAAAACCGTGAGCAGGTGAGTGTAGGTGAGTGAGCCGCTTTGTTCGCGAGCGACCTGCTCGGCCGTGACCTCGGCGTCCACCTGATCGAGGCCTGGAACGGCGGCGAGCAGGTCGTCTCCGCTCAGCGTCGGCCGTACCGAGTGACCGTCCGCGGAGGACATGCTGATCGTGCCGCCGAGAAAGTACATCGTCACCCGTGCCGTCATGGGCGTCAGGCTACCGGCCCGTGTCGCGGCCCATCGATGGGGCCGGGTCAGCCGGCCCGAACAACACGACCGGGCAGGACAACTAGGCTCGAACGCATGAATGCCGAGGAGCTATGCCCCTGCGGTGGCTTCGCCGCCGAGACCTCCTACGCGCGTTGCTGCGCACCCTTCGTCGACGACGGCGAGCCCGCCCCGACGTGCGAGCAGCTCATGCGATCGCGGTACACGGCGTTCGCCCGTCGGAATGCCGACCACCTGTGGCGGACATGGCACCCGCGTACCCGGCCGGAGCAGGTGGCCGACCTCGACGGCGTGACGTGGTTGGGTCTCGAGGTGCTGGGCACCGAAGCAGGAGGGCCTGACGACAGCGAAGGCACCGTCGACTTCGCCGCCCACTTCCGTACGGACGCGGGGGAGCGAGGCGCCGTTCGCGAACACTCAGGCTTCGCTCGCCGCGGCGGGCGCTGGTTCTACGTCGACGGCGACGAACTCGGCTGACTCGCGAGAGCGACAACTCGCTCCCGGCCGAGGTCGACGAACCCGACCCGCGTGAGGATCGGGGCGCTCGTCGTCACCCGCCCCTTGACGACGGCATGTGCATACCCGAGTTCGTGTGCGCGCCGAAGACGGGCGAGAAGGTTCGCGCGGTAGGCCCCGCGCCCGCGCGCCGCCTTCGTCGACGATCCTCCCCACAGGAGAACGAGGCGATCGTCGGGGTAGAACGTCATGCCGCCGGAGGCAGCCGGTCGGCCGTCGAGCACCGTGACGAAGACGCCGCCGCGCCCCTGGTCGTACTCCTCCTGGCACGCCCGAGCCCTCACGTCGGGGTCCTCGTCGTTCGGGGTCTCGTTCTCGAACGCCTCATCGCTCACGGCATCCCAGGCCTTCACGAGGTCGGGTGTGGTGACGGGCTCGGTGGACACGTCGTCCGGCACCGGTACGTCCGGCACGCCCTCGCTCAGATCGAGTGCGAGCACGGACAACGTCTCGGCCACATGCCCGCCCCGCTCGAGGAGCCTGGGCTCGAGTGAAGGGTTCGGGGTGGCGCTGCTCAGGCCGCAGAACCACACCGTGTCGCGGCTCCAGGACCGCGCCTGCGCCAACGCGGCGTCGATGACGTCGTCAGCGGGGGAGCGCGAGGTGAGGCGGTGGGCCTGGCAGTGCTGCTGCAGCCACATCGGGTACTTCACCAGGGTGAAGGCGTCGGTGCGAACCACCTCCGCGAAGTCGGGCTCCCACACGATGGCCGCAGCGGCCCGGCGCACTACGTCGACGTCCATGACGCCAGACTAGGCCGGGCGGAATCACGGGTGCGGCCATCGCCGCGCGTCACCTAGAATGAGAAGCGTTGTTCGTGGTGGCGTGACGACCCACCGGAGCCTCTTCGAAGACTCGGCGAACAGCACGCGCGTCCGGCGACACCGACGAGAGGCCGAAGTTCTTTCGGCGAAGGTGTGGTGGCACCGCGACCTGGCCCCCGCCCACACCTCCCGGGCTGCCCCCACGTGGGCGCACCCGGTCGCAGGTATCGCAAGCATCTTTCCGGGTGAACCCGTCGTGGACCGACCCGAAAGGAACATCATGCTTCGTACCCATGAAGCCGGAACCCTGCGCCAGTCGAACGTCGGTGACACCGTCACCCTCACCGGCTGGGTGGCCAAGCGACGCGACCACGGTGGCGTGGCCTTCGTCGACCTGCGTGACGCCTCGGGCGTCGTCCAGGTCGTCGCGCGCGACGAGGTGCTCACCGGCGCCGCGCACGGCCTGCGCTCCGAGTACTGCATCAAGGTGACCGGCAAGGTCACCGCGCGCGAGGCGAAGGACGTCAACCCGAACCTGCCGACCGGTGAGGTCGACGTCGTTGCCGACGAGATCGAGGTTCTCTCCGAGGCTGCTGCCTTGCCGTTCCAGATCGACGAGCGCATCACCGTCGGCGAAGAGGCCCGCCTCAAGTACCGCTACCTCGACCTGCGCCGTCAGGCTCCTGGCGACGCGCTCCGTCTGCGCTCGAAGGTGTCGCAGGCCGCGCGTTCCGTGCTCGGCGAGCGCGACTTCGTCGAGATCGAGACCCCGACGCTCACCCGTTCCACGCCCGAGGGCGCTCGCGACTTCCTCGTGCCCGCACGTCTCGCGCCGGGCAGCTGGTACGCCCTGCCGCAGAGCCCGCAGCTGTTCAAGCAGCTGCTCATGGTGGCCGGCATGGAGCGCTACTACCAGATCGCGCGTTGTTACCGCGACGAGGACTTCCGCGCCGACCGTCAGCCCGAGTTCACGCAGCTCGACATCGAGATGAGCTTCGTCGAGCAGGACGACGTCATCGAGCTCGGTGAGTCGATCGCCAAGGCGGTGTGGAAGACGATCGGTGTCGACCTGCCGACGCCGTTCCCGCGCATGACGTACGCCGACGCCATGGCGAAGTACGGCTCGGACAAGCCTGACCTGCGCTTCGCCAACGAGCTCACCGACTGCACCGAGTTCTTCTCCGACACGACGTTCCGTGTGTTCCAGGCAGAGTACGTCGGCGCCGTCGTCATGCCGGGCGGCGCGAGCCAGCCGCGTCGACAGCTCGACGCGTGGCAGGAATGGGCCAAGCAGCGCGGCGCCAAGGGTCTCGCGTACGTCCTCGTCGCCGAGGACGGTTCGCTCACCGGGCCCGTGGCGAAGAACCTCTCCGAGACCGAGACGTCCGGCTTGGCCGAGCACGTCGGCGCGAAGCCGGGCGACTGCATCTTCTTCGCCGCCGGCGCCACGAAGGCCTCGCGGGCTCTGCTCGGTGCGGCGCGCCTCGAGATCGGCAAGCGTTGCGAGCTCATCGACGAGAACGCGTGGAGCTTCCTGTGGGTCGTCGACGCACCGCTGTTCGAGCCGGCCGCTGACGCTGTCGCCTCGGGCGACGTGGCCGTCGGTGCGGGTAAGTGGACCGCCGTGCACCACGCCTTCACCATGCCGAAGGCCGAGTACCTCGACACGTTCGACACGAACCCGGGCGAGGCGCTCGCCTACGCCTACGACATGGTGTGCAACGGCAACGAGATCGGCGGCGGGTCGATCCGTATCCACCGCCGCGACATCCAGGAGCGCGTGTTCAAGGTCATGGGCCTGTCGCAGGAGGACGCACAGGAGAAGTTCGGCTTCCTCCTCGAGGCCTTCAGCTTCGGCGCCCCGCCGCACGGCGGTATCGCGTTCGGCTGGGACCGCATCGTGTCGCTGCTCGCGGGTGTCGACTCGATCCGTGAGGTCATCGCCTTCCCGAAGAGCGGTGGCGGTTACGACCCGTTGACGGCTGCGCCCGCCCCGATTACTGCGCAGCAGCGCAAGGAGGCCGGCATCGACGCGAAGCCCGAGCCGAAGAAGGAAGCAGCTTCCCCGGCTGCACCGGACGAGGTTTCGCCCACGCAGTCCTGATCGACGGCCGCTCGTGCCCCGTCATCCCCTGTGGGTGGCGGGGCACGCCCCTTTTCCGGGCGATAGTTTGGGTCGCATGACTTCATCCCCGCGAGCTGTCCTTCTCGACGCCGACGGCGTGCTGCAGCACCCGTCCCACGACTGGGAGGCCGCCCTGGCCGACGTCGGGGGAGCGGCCTTCCCCGCGGCCGTCTTCGAGCACGAGCGGCCCGCCATGCGCGGGGAGATGACGATGCGTGAGGCGCTCCTCGCCGCGGCGCAGGCGGTCGGCAGCGACATCGATGTCGACGACACCCTGACGCTGTGGGGACGCTTCGACCTCGACGAGGAGGCTCTGTCCGTGGTCGACGAGCTACGCGCGCTCGGGTACCGGTGCTACCTCACGACCAACCAGCAGGACGTCCGGGTTGCGGCAATGCGTGAACGCTACGCGAACCGCCTCGACGGCTACTTCTTCTCCTGCGAGGTGGGAGAAGCCAAACCGGCGGGGCAGTACTTCGTCCGCGTCCTCGAGACCCTCGGCCTGCAGCCGGGTGACTGCGTCTTCGTCGACGACTCACCGGCCAACGTCCGCTCCGCGTCCGGCGTGGGTCTGCGCTCGCACCTCGTGGACGCGAGTGACAACGTCGCGAGCCTTCGAGCTGCGCTGCGCAATGAAGGGCTCCTGCCCGACTGATTTTCGCCAACGCACCACCCGATGAGTCCGCATCGCGACTCATCTGGTGGTTTCCGTCGGTCAGTGAGTGAAGCCGAACCTGGCGTGCCAGCGCTTGAGGAACGCCGGCGCCCACCAGTTCCACCGGCCCATGAGCGTCATCGTCGCGGGGACGAGGATCATGCGCACGAGCGTCGCATCGAGCGCGATCGACAGCGCGAGTCCGACGCCGAGCTGCTTGACGACGATCATCTTGGCCGCGGCGAAGCCGAGCATGACGATGATCATGAGCAGAGCGGCGCTCGTCACGATCCGGCCGCATCGCTGGATGCCGACGGCCACGGCTCGCGCGTCGTCGTCGCCCTGTTCGTGCGCCTCGACGATGCGTGACAGGAGAAAGACCTCGTAGTCCATGGCGAGGCCGAACCCGAACGCCAAGAGAATGACGGGCACGGTGGATTCGACGGCGTCGTTGCTCGTGTAGCCGAGCAGGGTTTCGAAGTGCCCGTTCTGGAAGATCCACGTCATGGCGCCGAGGCTCGCTGCCAGTGACAGCGCGTTGAAGATCAACGCCTTGAGCGGGAGCACGAGCGAACCGGTCATGAGGAAGAGCAGGACGAGCGTCGCGAGTGCGACGACGAGTGCTACGAGAGGAGCGCGGGCGGTGATGGCCTTGCTGTAGTCGTCGAGTTTCGCCTGTTGACCCGTCACCCAGGTGTCGAACTCAGGGCGGTCTGAGCGCAGGGCATCGACGACTTGGCCGGTTCGCCCGTTGGACGGCGTCGCACCGGCGACGCGAACACCGACTGCGACATAGCCGTCGCCGAGATCGCGCGTCGGGTTGATCCCGCTCACGTGCTCAACCTTCGCAACGTCCCGTGTGGCCCAGGCGCTCGCGGTCGCGACGTCGGTCTTCGCGACGACGGTGACCGCGGGCTCGGCGAGTGCGGGAAAGTCCTGGCGCAGATCGGCGAGGAGCACCCGCTGCGTGTCCTCCTTGGGCAGCATGGCGCCGGTGGAACTGACCTGACGCAGGCCGGCGAGGGGAGTGGCGAGCAGCACGAGCACGGCCACGACAGCGGCGATGGAGACCCAGATGTGACGTTGCACCCCGTGGGCGAGCGAGGCGAAACGACCCGTGTCCGCGTCCGGCGCGACACGCTTGCGAGCGAGTCGGCGTGCCGCGAGGCGGGCGCATGCGGGGACGAGAGTGAGGGAAGCAAAGCACGCGACGACAACGACGGACAGGCCTGCGAGACCGACCGCCTTCGTCACCGAGGCCGGGAAGAGGAGCAGACCCGACACGGAGATGGCGACTGTCAGGCCACTGAACAGGACGGTACGTCCCGCTGTGGAGAGCGTGCGAGCCGTCGCGAGATCGAGCTCCGCGTCGCTCAGGTCCCGAGCCTCACGCTCGTCACCACCCACGCGTGACAGTTCCTCGCGGAATCGCCCGACGATGAGCAGGCCGTAGTCGATGGACAGGCCGAGGCCCAGGATCGTCACGATGTTGACGACGGTGGCGTCGAGTTCGGTGAACTGGGCGAATCCGAAGAGGGCGAGCAGACCGCCACCGATGGAGGAGATCGCACCCGCGAGAGGCAGGCCCGCTGCGATGAAGCCGCCGAAGACAATGACCATGACGACGAGGGTCAGCGGGAAGGCGATTCCCTCCCCGGTGCGCAGATCCTCCTGGACCTGGTCGGTGATGCGCTTGAGCACCTCGACCGAACCACCGGTGCGGACGGTGCCGGCATCGCCGACGACGGCCTTCGCGCGGCGAGTGACCTCGCTGGAGGCCCTCTCCTGATCGGCCTTGGCCAAACCCGGCTCGAGGTTCGCGACGAAAACGACCGATTGTGGGGCGGACTTCGAGGTGTACACCGCGGCCACTCGCGGATCCCGAGCCGCGGGGGTGAAGGCCGACTCGACGGACCTCGTGCGCGGGGCAGCGTCGATCTCCTTCTGCAGGGGCGGGCCGAGGGAGCGTTGCTCGGATCGGTCGAGACCGTCGATGCGCACGAGGACGCTGCCGCCGGCCCTGTCACCGGTGAGGAGCTTGTCGTTGCCGAAGTGGGACTCACCGGGGACGTACGGCTCCTTCTGCTGCAGTTGCCCGAAGAGTCCGCCCCCGCCGAAGGCTCCGCTCGTGCCGGCGAAAGCGAGCACGACGCCGACTAGCCACGCGAGTGCGATCCACTTCGCGCGACGGGCGACGAAGTGTCCGTAGCGCCCGCCCTGGGGGGTTCGGGTGGTCACGCAAGAATCCCGACGACGACGCAGACAACGGCAAGAACCATGAGTGCGGTCGGGAGCGGGAGGAAACGCACGGACTTGCCCGACGGGGTGCCGGTGGGGTTGTCGACGGTCTCTGCATTGAGGGCCTCGCGCAACGCACGTGACGATGTCGGCAATTCCACCAGGGATCCGGGTTCGGGGCGCCACGAGCCCGCGGCGCCGGAGGTCTGCATGTCACGGTCACTGCGTGCCTTCTGGGAGCCGATTGCCCAGACGGTCGTGCGGCCACCGTCGTTGTCGTGGATGACGAGGCTTCCCCGCGAATCCGTGTGGGAGATGCCCTCCCACGGAAGAGTGACCTCACGCACGACGTTGCTCACGATCACGGCGTCCGCGGTGAAGCGCAGGCTCGGACGCGCCATGACGCAGAACGAGAGCGCGGCGAACGCGGCGCCGAAGTACAGCATCGGGCGTCCGCTGTGGGAGAAGGCCCCGGCCACGGCAAGGAGCGCTCCGATGACGACCCCGATCCAGCCGATGTAGACGTTGAAGCGCTGCCTGGTCGCATTGACCCCGCTCGGTTGGGACATGGTGCATCTCCGCTCTCGTTCTGGCGGCCCAACTCTAGCGGGGTGCTGCCGGGTCCACCTGATTGACTGGGCGCATGAGCGATGACCTGTTCTCGAACCAACTCGACGGTGAACGTCGCGACGGTACGGCAGCCAGCGGGGCCATGGCGCCCTTGGCCGTTCGAATGCGTCCGCGGACGCTCGAGGAAGTGCGTGGGCAGGGTGACGTCCTCAAGCCCGGTTCGCCGCTCCGTCGACTCATCGAAGGTCAATCGGGGGCTGCCGGTCCGATGAGCGCGATCCTCTGGGGTCCTCCGGGAACAGGGAAAACGACGCTGGCGCACCTGGCCGCGGGCAGCGCCGACCGACGCTTCGTCGAGCTCTCCGCGATTACCGCCGGCGTGAAGGACGTGAGGCAGGCGATGGAGGAGGCTGGCCGTCACCTCGCGATGTACGGACGCTCGACCGTGCTGTTCCTCGACGAGATCCACCGCTTCTCCAAGGCACAGCAGGACGCGCTCCTGCCGGGAGTGGAGAACCGCACCGTCATCCTCGTCGCGGCCACGACGGAGAACCCCAGCTTTAGCGTCATCGCGCCCCTGTTGTCACGCTCCGTCCTCGTGACGCTCAAGTCGCTAGACGACGAGCAGGTTGCCGCCGTCATCGCCAGTGCCCTCGCCGACGAGCGGGGTTTCGCAGGCGCGTTCACGCTCGCGGACGACGCGCGCGACCATCTCGTGCGCATGGCCGGGGGTGACGCCCGGCGAGCTCTGACGGCACTCGAAGCTGCCGCCGGCGTCACCACGGACGCAGGGGGGAGCGAGATCTCGTTGGCCTCGGTGGAACAGGCCATGGCTGCGGCCGCTGTTCGTTACGACCGTGCCGGCGACCAGCACTACGACGTCTCGTCGGCCCTCATCAAGTCGATGCGCGGTTCGGACGTCGATGCCGCACTTCACTACCTCGCGCGCATGCTCGAGGCGGGGGAGGACCCGCGCTTCATCGCACGCCGCATCGTCATCGCGGCCAGTGAAGACATTGGCATGGCAGATCCGACGGCTTTGCAGACCGCAGTGGCCGCCATGCACGCCGTGGCGCAGATCGGCATGCCCGAGGCTCGGATCATCCTCGGCCAGGCCGTCGTCCACAACTGTCTCGCTCCGAAGTCGAACGCCGCCTACTCGGCGATCAACGCCGCCATCGCCGATGTCCGTGCCGGGCGCGGAGGCGCCGTGCCACCTCATCTGCGCGGTACCGGCTACGCCGGGGCGACGCAGCTCGGCCACGGGGCCGGATATCGATACACGCACGACGAACCGTCCGGTGTCGGGCCGCAACAGTTCCTACCGGACGATCTGGTGGCGGACGCGGACTACTACGCGCCGACGGCACGCGGCTGGGAGGAACGGCTGGGCGAGCGGTGGCGCTCGCTGCGCGCGACAATTCGCGGCCGTTGAGCGTGCAAGGCGATGCACCGCGCTGAGAAACGTTGCGAGAGTTTCCGCCCCTGGCCGTGTTTTGTTAACCCCTCGTCTCATGGGCTGAGAAAAGTAACGATCTGGTGACCGTGCCTCGATAAGGCTTGCATCACACCTTCGCTGAGGCATGATCTGTGGGTGCGCACAGCGGGACACCTTCCCGCAACAGGTTTTTCGCGCGCGGACCGAAGCGCCCCACAGGGCGTCGCTACCGAAAGGGCAGAGCCTTGACGATGGTCACCGGCGATCCGAACGTCGAGAACTTCTCTCCCGACGGCGCGGAGTCCGAGAGCCCCAAGAAGATCGAAGGACGTTCGCTTCGGCAGATCGCCCTCGGTCGCCTGAAGAAGGACAAGGGCACCCTCGCCGCCATGATGATCGCGGCTCTGTTCATCCTGTGCGCGATCGCCTCGCCGATCCTCGACAAGATGGGCGTCATCGACCCCTTCACGAACCACCGCGAGTTGATCGACTCCTCGGGTAACCCGAAGGTCGGCATCAGTGGAAGCCACCTGCTGGGGGTTGTTCCCGGTAGCGGCACAGATCTGCTCAGCCGCCTCATGCTGGGTGTGACGTTCTCCGTCATCGTCGGTCTGTGCGCCACGATCGTGGCGATCAGCATCGGTCTCGTGATCGGTCTCATCGCGGGCTTCTCCGGCGGCAAGGTCGACTTCCTGTGCAGCCGTTTGATCGACCTCGTCTTGTGTTTCCCGCAGACGCTCATGTTGCTCGCTCTTTCGGGAACACTGGTCGCGCGCCTCGAAGACATCGGAGTTCCGAAGGGCAATGTCGCGATGGGCCTTTACGTCATTCTCGTCCTGGGCCTGTTCGGATGGCCGACCTTCGCGCGAATCATCCGTGGTCAGGTCATGACCCTGCGCAACCGCGAGTTCGTCGAAGCCGCTCGAAGCCTCGGCGCCTCGAACAAGCGCCTGTACTTCACCGAGCTGCTGCCCAACCTGTGGGCCCCGCTGCTCGTGTACTCCACGCTGCTGTTCCCGGTCTTCGTCTCGGCCGAGGCGGCCCTCGGGTTCCTCGGGGTCGGCATCAAGGCGCCCACCCCGACGCTGGGAAACATCATCAACGACTCGGTTGCCTACGCGCAGACCAACGCTCTCTACTTCTTCGCCCCGACCCTGTCTGTTGCTCTGCTGGTGCTGAGCTTCAACCTTGTCGGTGACGGCCTCCGCGACGCCTTGGACCCCAAGGCCGACCGCCACTGACACGTGGCACCCCGTACTCCTGACCAGCAACGGTCAGGCCAGTTGGATCGCCTCGGCGGATCCTGCTTCATCAAGGAGATGACGATGAACAAGAAGTCGTATTCCATCCTCGCCGTGGCGGTGGCTGGTTCGATGGGCCTCGCTGCATGTGGCGGCGGCTCGAGTGACAACAAGTCCGGGGGTTCGGGCGCCGAGGGGTCGGGTGGCACGCTCTACTACCTGACAAAGCGCCCCGCGGAGCACCTCGACCCGCAGCGCATGTACATCGGTCGTGACCTGTCCAACCTGGGTCGCCTGACGTACCGCTCGCTCGTGCAGTTCCCGGTCACGGAGGACAAGGCCAAGGCCGACAAGCCCGTCGCCGACCTCGCCACCGACACGGGCAAGATGTCGGACGGCGGCAAGACGTGGAAGTTCACGATCAAGGACGGCGTCAAGTGGGAGGACGGCAAGGACATCACCTGCGCCGACTTCAAGTACGGCCTGAGCCGCACGTTCGCCACCGACGTCATCACGGGTGGCCCGAACTACGCGATCGGCTTCCTCGACATCCCGAAGAAGGGTGACGCCCCCGCGTACAACGGCCCCTACAAGAAGGAAGGCCAGGCGGAGTTCGACAAGGCCGTCACGTGTGAGGGCAAGACGATCACGTACAAGTTCAACAAGGCGTGGCCGGACTTCAACCTGGCCGTCGCGTCGCTGCGTGCGTTCGACCCGTACCGCAAGGACAAGGACAAGGGCGACAAGAGCAACTACGCCATCTTCTCCAACGGCCCGTACAAGCTGCAGGGCACCTGGAAGAAGGGCACGGGCGGTACGTTCGTGCGCAACGAGCACTACGACGCCAAGACGGACGGCGTCCGCAAGGCCCTCCCGGACAAGATCGAGTTCAAGGAAGGTCTGACGAACGAGATCATCAACCAGCGTCTGATCGCCGACGGTGGCAAGGACAAGTCCGCCATCACGGACCGCGCGATCCCGCCGTCGATGTACGGCCAGATCAAGGGTGACTCGCAGAAGCGCTCGGTCAACGTCGAGTCGCCGTACGTCGACTACCTCGTCCCGAACTTCAACAAGATGAAGAACCTGAAGGTCCGTCAGGCCCTCCTCGCGGCGACGAACCAGGACGCCTGGATCACCGCTGGCGGTGGCGACAAGGCCTACGCACCCTCGTACTCGATCATCAACCCCGCGCTGACCACCGCCTACGCCAAGAACCCGGCGTTCACGGACGTTCCGAAGGGCAACATCGAGAAGGCGAAGAAGCTCCTCGAGGGCGTTCCGGCGTCCGAGAAGAACATCAAGTTCACCTACTCCGGTGGTACGCCGACCGCCGACAAGCAGGCCGGCGCCATGAAGGACAACTGGGAGAAGGCCGGCTTCAAGGTCACGCTCAACGGTCTGACCGACACGTACTACGACGTCATCCAGAACCCGAAGGCCGACGGCGACGTGTTCTGGGGCGGCTGGGGTTCGGACTGGCCGTCGGCCAGCACCGTCATCCCGGCACTCTTCGACAGCCGCCTCAACCTGACCGAGAAGTCGAACGGCCAGGACTACGGCAACTACAAGTCGGACGAGGTCAACAAGATGATCGACGAGGCGGCCAAGAAGACGTCCGTCGACGAGGCCGGTGAGGTCTACAAGCAGATCGACAAGAAGCTCGGTGAGGACGTTGCCTACATCCCGCTCGAGATCCAGAAGTTCTACTACCTGCGTGGCTCGAAGGTGACGAACTACATCAACAACCCGGCGACCTCGATGTACCCCGACCTGGGTGCCATCGGCGTCTCCAAGTGATCGCCTGATCACCACCTGACCGGCGGGGCATCCACCGATGCCCCGCCGGTTCGCCGGTCGCAGACCGGCATTCGAACTCATCCTGTTCCCCGTTCGAGAGGACAGCCCGCGAGGGCCGGAAGCTCATGGTTGCCTACGTCATCCGCCGAATCTTCTCGGGTCTGATCATGCTCCTCATGGTCACGCTCGTGACGTTCGTGCTCTTCTTCGCCGCCGGCAAGGACCCGGCCCGTCAGACCTGCGGCAAGAACTGCACGCCGCAGCTCATCGAGCAGAACCGCAAGGCCCTCGGGTACGACAAGCCGGTTCTCGTTCAGTGGGGTGACTTCGTCAAGGGCACAGTCGCCGGGCGCGAGTTCCCCGACGACCCCGAACTGAAGGCGAAGGCGCCGGAGACGATCGCCGAGTGCGAGGCTCCTTGCCTCGGGTACTCCCCGTTGGCAAGTCAGAGCGTGACGGACGCGGTGAAGGAAGCGTTCCCCATCTCGTTCTCCATCGCCATCGTCGCGTTCACTTTGGTGATAGTCCTGGGGGTCGGACTCGGCATCGTCGCGGCTTTGACGAACGGGACGTTCGTCGACAAATCCGTCGTCGGTACCGCTCTGTTCTTCTACTCCTTCCCGACCTTCGCGATGGGGCTTCTGCTCTACCAGTTCGTCGCACTCAAGTGGGGCCTGGTCGAAGTGCCCGAGTACGTCACGATCGAAGAAGGCGGGCTCTTGGGCTGGTTCAAGGGTTTGCTGCTCCCGGCGCTCACCCTGGCGCTGTTCACGGCCGCCGGATATGTCCGTATGACGCGTGCCTATGTACTCGAGACCATGAGCGAGGACTACTTGCGTACGGCCAAGGCCAAGGGTCTGGCCAAGGGCAAGATCCTGTGGAAGCACACGATGCGTGCTGCCGTCACCCCGATCATGACGATGGCCGGTATCGACTTCGCCGTCCTGGTCGGCGGTGCACCGATCACGGAATCGGTCTTCAACTACGACGGTCTGGGCAAGCTGGTCGTCAACTCGACGCTCGTTCCGGACCTGCCCATGAACGTCGGTATTGTCGTCGTCCTGTCGGCGCTCGTCATCGTGATGAACATCGTCGTCGACGTGCTCTACGCGGTCGTGGACCCGCGCGTGAAGCTGGGATGAGGGAGAACCGCATGTTTGACAAGCTCAAGAAGAACTCCGGCGGTTCGACGCCCAACTCGAACGCCCGTCAACTCGGCAGTGACTCACGGAGCGTCACCGACAAGGTCGGGGACGCGGCCGAGGCCGCAGTGTCGAAGGCCGGGGACGTTGTCGCCACCGCCGCTGCCAAGGTGGGCGCCGGTGACGCCAAGCACGCACAGGAGCGCTTCACCGCTTCGGCTGAGAAGCCCGGTAAGAAGGTCGTCGACAAGTCCGGCCGTCCGCTGCTGTCGGTGCGCGACCTCAAGGTCCACTGGCCGACCGACGACGGTGTCGTCAAGTCGGTCGACGGTGTGAGCTTCGACCTCTACGAGGGCCAGACCCTTGGCATCGTCGGTGAGTCCGGTTCGGGCAAGTCGGTCACGAGTACGACAATCCTCGGTCTGAACCGCGGAACCAACGCGCAGATCAGTGGCCAGATCGACTTCGACGGTGACGACCTGCTCACCATCAAGGAAGACCGCCTTCGCGAACTGCGCGGCCAGAAGATGTCGATGATCTTCCAGGACCCGCTCTCGGCGCTGCACCCGTACTACACGGTCGGCGCGCAGATCATCGAGGCCTACAAGGTTCACCACCCGAAGGCCTCGAAGAAGGAAGCTCGCGAGCACACCATCGAGATGCTCGCCCGTGTCGGCATCCCGTCCCCGCAGAAGCGCGTCGACCAGTACCCGCACGAGTTCTCCGGCGGTATGCGTCAGCGCGCGATGACGGCCATGGCGCTCGTCAACGACCCCAAGCTGCTCATCGCGGACGAGCCCACCACGGCGCTCGACGTGACGGTCCAGGCGCAGATTCTGGACCTCATGCTGGACCTCCAGCAGGAGTTCAAGTCGGCGATCATCATCATCACGCACGACCTCGGCGTCGTTGCCGACGTCGCCGACGACCTGCTCGTCATGTACGCGGGCCGCCCGGTCGAGCGCGGAGATGTCTACGACACCTTCGCTAAGCCGCAGCACCCGTACACCGTTGGGCTGCTCAACTCGATGCCGCGCCTCGACGAGGCCCGCCGCGAGAAGCTCGACCCGATCCCCGGAAACCCGCCGTCGCTCATCAGCCTGCCCAAGGGATGCTCGTTCGCTCCCCGCTGCGCGTTCAGGCACCTGGTGCCGGGCAGCCGGTGCGACACCGAGATGCCGGATCTCTACACGTTCGGTGATCAGCAGGCCCGCTGCTTCCTCACCGAGGAGCAGAAGGCCGAGCACATGAAGCCGGCGCAGGCCCGCACCATGGACACCCCCGCCGCCGCTGGACCCGTCGAGGCCCACGGCTCCACCAAGCTGGGAGACGACGCATGACCACCCCCGCACAGGAGAACACCGTCGAGGGCGCCAAGCAGGTCGCCGTCGGTGAAGAGGTGCTGCGTGTCCGCGGCCTTCAGAAGCACTTCCCGCAGAAGAAAGCGGGCCTCATCCGTCGCCCCGACAACCCCGTCAAGGCTGTCGACGGCATCGACCTCGTCCTCCGCCGCGGCGAGACGGTCGGGCTGGTGGGGGAGTCGGGTTGTGGCAAGTCGACCGCCGGGCGCACGATGCTCAAGCTCCTCGAACCCACGGGCGGCACCATCGAGTTCGCCGGTGAGGACATCACCAACTTCAAGGGCGGCGACCTGCGTCGCATCCGTCGTGAGTTGCAGATGGTCTTCCAGGACCCGCACGGCTCGCTCAACCCGCGTCACACGGTCGGCAAGATCATCGCAGCGCCGTTCGACATCCAGGGCGTCAAGCCCGAGGGGGGTGTGAAGAACGCGGTTCAGGAACTCATGGAGCGCGTCGGCCTCAACCCCGAGCACTACAACCGTTACCCGCACGAGTTCTCGGGTGGTCAGCGTCAGCGCATCGGTGTGGCCCGAGCCATCGCGCTCAAGCCGCAGGTCATCGTCTGTGACGAGCCGGTGTCGGCGCTAGACGTGTCGATCCAGGCTCAGGTCGTCAACCTGCTGGAGGAGATCCAGGAGAGCGACAAGATGGCGTACGTCTTCGTCGCACACGACCTGTCCGTCGTGCGTCACATCTCCGACCGCGTCATCGTCATGTACCTGGGCAAGGTGATGGAGGACGCGGATCGCGACACGCTCTACGAGCGGCCGCAGCACCCCTACACGCACGCGTTGCTCTCGGCTGTGCCGATTCCGGACCCGACGCTCAAGGGCAAGCGTGAGCGCATCCTGCTCAAGGGCGACCTGCCCAGCCCGCAGAACCCGCCGTCGGGTTGCGTGTTCCGCACGCGTTGCCCCAAGGCTCAGGACCTGTGCGCCCAGGTCGAGCCCGAGGCCACCGAGGTGGCGCCGGGCCACCGCGTCGCCTGCCACTTCCCGGAGGTTCGCACCGACGTCGTGTGACGTGGGGTCGATCGGTCAGTGCCGCGCGGCCACATCGGTGGCCGACTCAGCTCAATAGATTTGCGCACTGTGCGCGTCCAGCCCTCCCGCTCCCGCGCGGGAGGGCTGTGACGTGTGCGGTCATAATGGGCGCGGAAGAAGGGGTGTGACGAGATGAGCGTTTCCGTGGGTGAGATCGCCGGGTTCATTGCGGCGGTGGCGTTCGCCGTACTCGTGTGGCGCCTCGGCGGCGTCATCAACAAGGCCGGCGCCGTTCTCGACGAGGCCAGCGCCGCTGTGCGGAAGGTGAGCGACGAGACCCTGCCGCTCATCACCGAGATGACGAACACCGTTTCCGCGACGAACGGCCAGATCGAACGACTCGACGCCATCACCGCCAACCTTGCGACCATGTCCAACAACCTCAACGCGCTGACCTCGCTCACCGTGGCAACCGTCGGTCGGCCGATGCTCAAGGTCGCTTCGGTGGGCTACGGCATCAAGCAGGCGATGAGCGGGAAGACCTCAGGGAGCGTGACGAGGCAGCGTTGACCCGCTGCGCCTCGCGACCCGCGCCGGTGGGGGCACTCGAACTCCCGTCGCGCATGGGATGATGGCGGACGCACACCCGTACGACACCTACCAGTGAGGGCGATTGATGGAAACCGCCGAGATCCGGCGCCGTTGGCTGCAGTTCTTCGAGAGCAAGGGCCACACGGTCGTGCCGAGCGCCCCGCTCGTCTACGACGATCCGAACCTGTTGTTCGTCAACGCGGGCATGGTGCCCTTCAAGCCGTACTTCCTCGGCCAGCAGACGCCCACGTTCACGCGTGCCACGAGCGTCCAGAAGTGTGTTCGCACCGGTGACATCGAAGAGGTCGGCAAGACGAGCCGTCACGGCACGTTCTTCCAGATGAACGGCAACTTCAGTTTCGGCGACTACTTCAAGGAAGACGCCGTCAAGTTCGCCTGGGAACTGCTGACGACCGACCAGAGCGCCGGCGGCTACGGACTCGATGCCGACCGCCTGTGGCCGACGGTGTACGAGAGCGACGACGAGGCCTTCGAGATCTGGAAGAACGTCGTGGGCGTCGATGAGAAGCGCATCACGCGTCGTGACGCCAACGACAACTACTGGAGCATGGGCGTGCCCGGGCCCGGTGGCCCCTGCTCGGAGATCTTCTTCGACCGCGGCGCCGAGTACGGCACCGAGGGCGGCCCGGCGGTCGACGAGGACCGCTACATGGAGATCTGGAACCTCGTCTTCATGCAGTACGAACTGTCGCAGGTGCGCAGCAAGGCTGACTTCGACGTCGCCGGGGAACTGCCGAAGCGCAACATCGACACGGGCATGGGTCTGGAGCGCATGGCGTCGCTGCTGCAGGGCGTCGACAACCTCTACGAGATCGACGAGGTCTACCCCGTCCTCGACATGGCGGCCGAGATGACCGGCAAGCGCTACGGCGCGCACTCGGGCCAGTCGTCGGCCAGCAGCCACCCCGACGACGTGCACCTGCGGGTGGTCGCCGACCACGTGCGCAGTTCGCTCATGCTCATCGGTGACGGCGTCACGCCCGGCAACGAAGGGCGCGGCTACGTGCTGCGCCGCATGCTGCGCCGCGCCGTGCGCGCGATGCGCCTGCTCGGCTACGCCGACCCGGCCCTGCCGCACCTGTTCCCGATCTCGATGGAGCGCATGTCGCAGTCGTACCCGGAACTGAAGACGGACTTCGCGCGCATCTCACAGATCGCCTACGCCGAGGAAGAGGCGTTCCGCCGCACGCTCGTACAGGGCACGACGATCCTCGACACCGCGGTGAACAAGGCCAAGCAGGCGACGTCGAGCGAAGGCTCCGGTGCTGCGCCGGTGCTGTCGGGGGAGAAGGCCTTCAGCCTCCACGACACGTACGGCTTCCCGATCGACCTCACGCTCGAGATGGCGGCCGAACAGGGCGTCAGCGTCGACGAGCAGGGCTTCCGTCGCCTCATGACCGAGCAGCGCGAGCGTGCCAAGGCCGATGCCAAGGCGAAGAAGACCGGTCACGGTGACGTCGCCGTGTGGACGCAGCTGCGCGAGCAGGGCGCCACGGAGTTCCTCGCCTACCACGGCCTCGAGGCCGAGGCGACCGTGCGCGGTCTCGTCTCCGGCGGTACGGCTGTCGAGGAGCTCGAGCCGGGCCAGAATGGTCAGATCGTGCTCGACCGCACGTCGTTCTACGCCGAGTCCGGTGGTCAGATCGCCGACGAGGGCATCATCGTCACACCCGGTGGCCGACTCAAGGTCATCGACGTGCAGCGCCCGGTCAAGGGCCTCATCGCGCACACCGTCGAGGTGCTCGACGGCCCCGTGCGCGTCGGCGAGGGTGTGCAGACGAAGGTCGACCCCGAGTGGCGAATCTCCGCGTGCCAGGCGCACTCGGGCACGCACGTCGTGCACGCTGCCCTGCGCGAGGTGCTCGGCCCGTCCGCGCTCCAGAGCGGCTCGTACAACAAGCCCGGCTACCTGCGTCTGGACTTCGCGTGGAACTCGGCGCTCTCGCCCGAGACCCGCAGCGAGATCGAAGAGGTGGCGAACCTCGCGGTGCGCCGCGACCTGCCGGTTTCCGCGCAGTACATGACGCTGCCCGAGGCCAAGAAGTGGGGCGCGCTGGCCCTCTTCGGCGAGACCTACGACGAGCAGGTGCGCGTCGTCGAGATCGGCGGCCCCTGGTCGCGTGAACTCTGCGGTGGTACGCACGTCGCCCACAGCTCGCAGGTGGGTGCACTGTCCCTCACGGGCGAGTCGTCGGTCGGTTCCGGAGTGCGGCGCCTCGAGGCCTTCGTCGGCATCGACGCCCTACGTTACCTCGCCAAGGAGCGCGCCCTCGTCGCCGACCTCACGTCGATGACGAAGGCGCAGCCAGGTGAGCTCAAGGAGAAGATCTCCGAGATGCTCACCCGCATCAAGGACGCCGAGCGCGAGATCAGCCGCCTCAAGCAGCAGCAGATGGCCGCCGCGGCCGGTTCGCTCGTCGAGAACGCGAAGGACGTCTTCGGCGTCCGTTTCGTCTCGCATCACGACGACTCGCTCGACGGTGACTCGGCTCGTACCCTCGCTATGGACCTGCGCTCGAAGCTCGGTGACTCCTCGCCGGCCGTCGTCGCTGTCGGTGGTGTGAGCAAGGGCCGTCCGGTCGTCGTCGTGGCGACGAACGCCCCTGCACGCGAGTGGCGCGTCAAGGCCGGTGACCTCGTCAAGGTCGCGGCCGGTGTCCTCGGCGGCGGTGGCGGCGGCAAGCCGGATCTCGCCCAGGGCGGTGGCCAGGATGCCTCCAAGCTCGGCGAGGCGCTCGCCGAGGTCGAGCACACCGTCGGCCGCACGGTCACGAACTGATACGGGCGGGGTGGCCATGAGAACCGGAGTGCGACTGGGCGTCGACGTCGGCACGGTACGTGTCGGCCTGGCGGCCAGTGACCCCTCCGGCATCATGGCCACCCCGATCCGCACGCTCGCTCGAGCGGAGTCGACGAACAAGGACGTCGTCGCCGTCGCGGAAGCGGCCGACGAGGCTCAGGCGCTCGAGGTCGTCGTCGGGCTGCCCCTCAACATGAAGGGCCAGGACACTGCGTCCACGGCGGCGGCCCGGGCGTGGGCCAACACGCTGAAGGGCCTTCGGCCGCAGCTTCGCGTGGTTCTCGTCGACGAACGTCTAACATCGGTGACCGCACACCGTGCCCTGCACGAGAGCGGGGTGGCGGGACGTAAGCACCGCACGCACGTCGACCAACAGGCGGCGGTGCTCATCCTGCAAGCTGCGCTCGACACCGAGCGCGGAACCGGCCGGCCCCCCGGGGCCGAGGTCGGTGGGCGCAAACCCCGCGCCCGGCGCACGACGAAAGAAGGTGGCTCGCACCATGGGTAGTTCGCCCCGAGATCGACTCTTCGGCCGCGCCGAGGACGAGGTCGACCCGAGCCAGGCCGTGCGTCGTGAGGGAGAGCGCGGAGCGCAGACTCGCGCCGCGTTGCCCAAGGCCCGCAAGAATCCGGCCATGACGCGTCGTGAGCGACGCGACCGCGACGAGGCACTGCGCGAAGCGGAGCGTCGTCGTGAGGCGGGGGAGACGTCGGTCGACTACAACCCGAACCGTCGCCGCGGCATGGTTCCCCTCGTTCTCGCCCTCCTTCTCGTCCTGGTCGGCGGAACGTTCGCCTGGCGGACTCTCGGCCTCGGCCTGCCCTCGTTCCAGAGCCAGGGTGGCGACTACGACGGCGCCGGTGAGGACGAGACCGTCGAGGTGAAGATCAACAAGGGCGACGCCGGCAGCACGATCGGTTCCTCCCTGGTCGAGGCCGGCGTCACGAAGTCGACGTCCGCGTTCGTCGAGGCCATGGCTGCCAACCCGAAGGTCAACCTCACCCCGGGTACCTACAAGCTGCGCAAGAAGCAGAGCGCCGAGTCCGCCTTGACGGCCCTGCAGGACCCGAAGAACCGCGTCGGCGGCGGCATCGTCATTCAGGAAGGTCTGTGGCAGAGCGAGATCTTCGCCAAGCTCTCCAAGGGCAGCGGTCGTCCGGTGAGTGAGTACGAGAAGGTCACCGCCAACCAGCTCGGCCTGCCCAAGTCGATGAACGGCAAGCTCGAGGGCTGGCTGTTCCCCTCGACCTACGACTTCGACAAGTCGATGACGGCCAAGGAGCAACTGCAGGCCATGGTGAAGAACACCAAGGACCAGCTCAACTCGCTCGACGTTCGCGCCGACCAGCTCCAGGAAGTGCTGACCAAGGCCAGCATCGTGCAGGCCGAGTCGCCGGCCGGCGCTGACGACGGCAAGGTCGCCCGCGTCATCGAGAACCGCCTCGACGAGGACATGCCCCTGCAGATGGACTCGAGCGTGCACTACATCATTCACAAGCGCGGCACGGTGACGACGAGTAACGAAGACCGTCAGAGCGACAGCCCGTACAACACGTACAAGCACAAGGGTCTGCCGCCGACGCCGTACAACAGCCCCGGTGCCGCGGCGATCAAGGCGGCAGCCAACCCGACGCCCGGCCCGTGGAAGTACTTCGTCACGGTCAACCAGGAGACGGGCGAGACGCTCTTCTCGGAGACCTACGACCAGCAGCTCGAGAACGAGAAGAAGTTCCGCGAGTGGTGCCAGAAGAACCCTGGTAAGTGCTGATGCCTCGGGCGCTCGTCATCGGTTCGCCGATCGGTCACTCGCGCTCGCCTGTCATCCACGAGGCGGGCTACCGGGTGGCCGGCCTCACCGACTGGTCGTACGGCCGCGCCGAGGTGACGGCTGACGAGGTGCCCGAGTTCCTCGCCGGACTCGACGCCGATGTCCACGGCCTCTCGGTGACGATGCCGTGCAAGGAGGCCGCCCTGGCGGCCGCCGCGACGGCCACGCCGCTCGCCAGGGGCGTCGGCGCGGCGAACACGCTCGTGCGTACGGACGACGGCTGGCATGCCGACAACACGGACGTCGCCGGAGTCGTCGGTGCCCTGCGCGGTGCGGGGTGCGAGGGCACCCAGCACGCGGTCGTTCTCGGCTCGGGCGCCACGGCTCGCGCCGACATCGCGGCTCTGGCCGAGCTCGGTGTCAGCGACGTGACGTTCGTCGTGCGAACCACGGCACGTCCCGAAACCCTGGCCCTCGCCGACAAGCTCGGGATCGACGCACAGGTCGTCCGCCAGGACGCGGACGAGGTGCCGGCCCTCGTCGGTCGCTGTCTGCTCGTCGTCTCCACGCTTCCGCAGGGCGGGGCCGACGTCGTCGCCGACCGCCTCGTCGACGCGCCTTCGCTGCGCATCGGGCCGGCGGCCGGGCCCTACGTGCTCGATGTCGTGTACGCCGACTGGCCGACGCGCCTCGCGCAGGTCATGCAGGAGCGCGGTGCCACGGTCGTCAACGGACTCGACATGCTCGTCCATCAGGCCGCCGCACAGTTCGAACTCTTCACGGCAACGCCCGCCCCCATTGCGGACATGATGCAGGCGGCCTCCGACGCCGTGAAATGATGACCGGCATGCTTCGTTGGTTGACCGCAGGTGAGTCGCACGGCCCGTCCCTCATGGGCGTCATCGAGGGCCTTCCGGCCGGTGTCGAGGTCACGAGCCAGAACATCGCCGACGCCCTTGCCCGCCGCCGCCTCGGCTACGGGCGCGGCGCGCGCATGAAGTTCGAGCAGGACGTCGTGACGTTCATCGGCGGCCTGCGCCACGGGGTGTCGCTGGGTTCTCCGCTCGCCCTGCAGATCGGCAACAGCGAATGGCCCAAGTGGGAGACCGTCATGGCTCCCGACCCCGTCGAGGCCGAGGCCTACGCGGCGTCCAACGACGTCAACGCCGAGAAGGAGATCGCCCGCAACCGGCCGCTCACGCGTCCGCGCCCCGGGCACGCGGACCTCGTCGGCATGCAGAAGTACGGCTTCGACGACGCCCGCCCCGTGCTCGAGCGCGCCTCGGCCCGTGAGACGGCGGCCCGCGTCGCCCTCGGCGAGATCGCAGCGCGCTTCCTCGAGCAGGCCTACGGCATTCGCCTCGTCAGCCACACCGTTGCGGTCGGCACGGCGGCCGTCAGCGATGACGCTGCGTTGCCCGGCCCCGATGACGTGGCCCGCCTCGACGCCGACCCGGTGCGCACCCTCGACGAGGACGGTTCCGCGGCGATGGTCGCGGAGATCGACTCGGCGAAGAAGTCGGGCGACACCCTCGGCGGGGTCGTCGAGGTCTGCGCGTACAACCTCCCGCCCGGCCTCGGTTCGCACGTTCACTGGGACCGCCGCCTCGACTCGCGTCTCGCGGGTGCCCTCATGGGCATCCAGGCCATCAAGGGAGTCGAGGTCGGTGACGGCTTCACCACCGCGCGCCGTCGTGGTTCCGAGGCCCACGACGAGATGGAGCGCACCGACGGCGTCATCCGCCGTCGCACGAACCGTGCCGGTGGCACCGAGGGTGGCATGTCCACCGGTGACGTGCTGCGGGTTCGTGCCGCGATGAAGCCCATCTCGACGGTGCCGCACGCCCTGGCCACGGTCGATCTCGCCACCGGTGAGGCCGCAACGGCCATCCACCAGCGCTCCGACGTGTGCGCGGTGCCCGCTGCCGGCGTGGTGGCCGAGGCCATGGTCGCCCTCGTCCTGGCCGAGGCCTGCGTCGAGAAGTTCGGTGGCGACAGCGTCGCCGAGACGCGCCGCAACTACGAGAGCTACCTGGCGAACATCCCTGAGCTCCTCACGACGTGGGAGTGACGGACGTGACGCCGCCACGCCGTCGACCGCGGGCTGTGCTCGTCGGGCCGATGGCGTCCGGCAAGACGTCCGTCGGTCGCAGTCTCGCCGCCCGGTGGGGCGTGGAACTGCGCGACAGCGATCACGTCATCGTCGAGCGCGCGGGACGACCCATCTCGGATATCTTCGCGTCCGACGGTGAGCAGGCCTTCCGTGACCTCGAGCGTGAGGTTATCCTCGGCGAACTCGGGTCGTTCGACGGAGTTCTGGCCCTCGGCGGCGGGGCGGTGCTCGACCCCTTGACACGAGAGGCGCTGGCCGATCACGTCGTCGTCTCCCTGACGGTGGACGAGCGAAACGCCGGATTCCGCATCCGCGGGGACACGTCGCGTCCCGTGTTGGCGGGCGGTGGTCTGGAGACCTGGCGCCGCATCTACGCCGAGCGCCGCCACCTGTATGCCGAGGTCGGAACCGTCGAGGTCGACACCTCACGTGGCACGACCGGCGCGTCCGCCACCCGCATCATCGAAGCCCTCATCGAGGCAGGGTACGAACGGGCCGCATCGACCGGCGGAAAGCGGCCGCTGCCGTCGTCCGTGCCCGTTCGCGCCGCGCCGAGCGACGCCTCCGACCGCACCACGTCAGGGAGCCCCACATGAGCGTCATCTCCGTTGCCGGTCGTTACGACGTGACGATCGGACGCGGCGTCCTCGAGCGCGCCGCGGCTGCGGTGCCGGACACCGCCGCCCGCGTGCTCGTCATCGAACAGGCCGCCGTGGCCGCGGTGGCCGAGCGCGTCGCCGCTGATCTCACCGCGCGCGGGATCGAGGTGCTGCGTGAGGCCGTGCCCGACGGCGAGGCCGCGAAGACCGTCGAGGTCAGCGCGCACCTGTGGGGCGTCATGGCTCGGGCCGGATTCACGCGGACCGACGTGGTCGTCGGTGTCGGCGGGGGAGCGGTGACCGACCTCGCGGGCTGGGTGGCCGCGTCCTGGCTAAGGGGTGTCGGCGTCGTTCAGGTGCCGACGACGGTGCTCGCCATGGTCGACGCCGCGGTCGGCGGCAAGACCGGTATCAACATCGCGGAGGGCAAGAATCTCGTGGGCGCCTTCCACGAGCCGCTCGCCGTCGTCGCTGACCTCGAGACCGTCGAGACACTGCCGGCACGCGACGTCGCCGCCGGCCTCGCGGAGGTCGTCAAGTGCGGGTTCATCCGCGACGAGCGCATCCTCGACATCGTCGAGGCCTCTCCCGAAACGGCACTCGACGTGCGTGGCGCGGCGCTGACCGAGCTCGTCGAGCGAGCAGTGCAGGTCAAGGCCGATGTCGTGGCAGCCGACCTCAAGGAGTCGAGCCTGCGCGAGATCCTCAACTACGGCCACACGTTCGCCCACGCCATCGAGCAGCGCGAGAACTACACCTGGCGTCACGGCGACGCCGTCGCGGTGGGGTGCCTGTTCGCGGCCGAACTGGCTCGCGCTGCGGGCGTTCTCGATGACGCTTCGGTGGCGCGCCAGCGCGCCGTTGTCACAGCACTGGGACTGCCGACCACGTACAGCGGGGGCGACTTCGACGAGATGCTCACTGTGATGGGGCGCGACAAGAAGACCCGAGGAAACCTGCTGCGCTTCGTCGTGCTGCACGCCATCGGCGACACGCATCGCCTCGAGGGGCCCAGCCGCGACGAGCTGCGCGCGGCCTTCGACGCCGTCACCGCCTGAGCCCGCCGCGAGCCGACGCCGTGACGAGCGCTTGCATCTGGTCGAACGTCAGTGAGGGCTACCGCAGATCCTTTGCGACGCTCTGCGTCGGGCGCGTGCCCACACTGCTCGACCACGTCGCCCCGGCCATGGAGCGGCGTTCGGCGGTTCTGCTCGATGTCGGCTCCGGCACGGGAACGGTGGCTCGAGCCGCCGCTGGGCGCTGTTGGCTGGTTATCGCTCTCGATCCCGAAGCGGACATGGCGTCGATGACAGGCGACGCCATGGACGCTCCGGCCGAGGCGGCCCGGGTGGTGCGTGCGGCGTTGCCGAACCTGCCGTTAACCTCCGCCGGTGTCGACGCCGTCGTGGCGAACTTCGTCGTCAACCACGTCGCCGATCCACGCGCGGCGTTGGCAGAGGCTGCCCGGGTGGTACGGCCCGGCGGACGGCTGGCGGTGACGATCTGGACGCGCGCCGGCGCCGGATGGGCCGACCTCGTCGGCGCTGCCTTCGAGGCCGCCGACGCGACATCGCCGCCGTCTGCCCAGCTGCCCGAGCATCTCGACTTCGAGCGGAGCCCGGAGGGTCTGGCGGACATCACGCGCGCGGCCGGTCTGTCCGTCGTGGTGAAGGACCGGACGACGTGGCGGTGGCGCGTGAGCCCCGACGATCTGTGGGCCGGGATCTCGTCGGGCGTGGCGGCCGCCGGCGCACGCTACCTCGCTCAGAGGCCGGACGTGCGGCGTGCGGTGCAGGAGCACTTCGTCCGTCTCGCGGCGACTGAGGCACACGACGGGCTGCTGAACTTCGCCAGTGAGGCCGCACTCGTCGTCGCGACGAAGCCGTCCGCACCCCTGACGAGCACCTGACCGCGACGACGAAGGCCGGAGGCCCACCGAGCGGTGAGGGCCCCGGCCCTTGTCGGCGCTCGTGGGAGAGCCGTCAGCGCGTGGGCTGCTCCGTGGCAGCCGTCTCCCGGTTGTCCTCGTTCTCACCGCCGAGGTGCACGAAGTCGCCCTCGACCATGATGCGCTCGATCTCGGCTGCGAGGTCGAGGCCGAGGCGTCCGTAACCCTCCGGGTAGCCGAAGACCTCGTCGAGCGCTACGCCGCGGCGCACACCGTCCATGAGTTCGAGGTCCTCCGGGCCGATGAGGGCCGGATGTGCCACACCGATCGCGTCGCTGATCTTGAGCAGGTCCTTGCGCAGGGTCAGGACGTAGTTCGCCATGCGGTGCTTCTTCTGCTGCGGGTCGAGGCCGTGAGCGAGCCACTTGTTCTGCGTGGCCACACCGGTGGGGCATGTGTCCTCGTGGCACTTCTGCGTCTGCAGACACCCGATGGCGAGCATCGCTTCACGGGCCACGTTGATCATGTCGGCGCCCATGGCGAAGGCCTGCGTCGCCGTCAACGGGAGGCCGAGCTTGCCGGAGGCGATGAACACGATGTCATCGCTCAACCCGGCCTCGTAGAAGGTCTTGTAGACGCGCGAGAACCCGACGGCCCAGGGGAGAGCGACGGAGTCGGAGAAGACGATGGGCGCGGCACCCGTGCCGCCCTCACCGCCGTCGATCGTGATGAAGTCGACTCCCCGGCGGGGACCGTCGGTGCTCGACATGAGGTCCGCGAGACGGTGCCAGAACGCCATCTCGCCGACAGCGGACTTGATGCCGACCGGCAGACCCGTCCTCGTCGCGATGCGCTCGACGAAGTCGAGCATCGAGTCCTCGTCGTGGAACGCGGTGTGACGGCTGGGGGAGACAACCGTCTTGCCCTCGACGACACCACGGATCTCCGCGATCTCCTTCGTCACCTTCGTTCCGGGCAGGACGCCACCGAGACCGGGCTTGGCGCCTTGGGAGAGCTTGATCTCGATCGCCTTGACCGGCGCCGACTCGACGACGGCCACGAGACGCTCGAGGTCGAACTCGCCGTTCTCGTCACGGCACCCGAAGTAGCCGGTGCCGATCTGGAGAATGAGCTCGCCGCCCTGACGGTGATAGGTGGACAGGCCGCCCTCGCCCGTGTTGTGCATCGCGCCCGCGAGGTGCACGCCGGCGTTGATCGCCATGATGGCGTTGCCCGACAGCGAGCCGAAACTCATCGCCGAGACGTTGACGACGGAGCGGGGGCGGAACGCCTTGGCGCGCCCGCGGGCGCCGCCCAGGACCTTCGCGCAAGGGATGGCGTGATCCTCCGTCTCGGCCGCCATCGACCGCGCGAAGGTGCGGTGCTTGATGATCGGGTAACCCTGCAGCGTCTCCATGTCGTTGTCGGTGCCGAAGCCGACGTAGTTGTTGACGCCCTTGGCGGAGCGGTAGATCCAGGCGCGCTGGTGGCGGCTGAACGGACGCTCCTCGTCGTTGCTCGCGACGATGTACTGGCGCAACTCCGGGCCGATCAACTCCAGGCCGTAACGGGCGTGACCCAGGACGGGGAAGTTGCGCAGGAGCGAATGGTCCTTCTGCGTGAGGTCACGCGCGGCCACACCGGCCGTTGCGACGAAAGGCAGGGAGGCGACGATTCGAGACCACTTCATGGCCCCCATCTGAGCACACCGACGCGTGAAACGCATCACCCCGGCCGTGCCTGATCCGGGGTTGCGCGCGTACGCGATTCGGGCCGGTGCGCCGCGCCCCCTAGACTGACGGGGATGCCCGTGCGTCTCGTGCGGGTGACAACGACAGAATCAGCAACGACAAGCGCTGTTCGCCGCCTCCTGGGCGGCATCACAGCGACGACGTGACGTGGCAGACCGGGCCAGGCCCGTGCCGCGCGAGCAACGAAGGCGGAAATCCGTGGCGAGCACGAACGACCTCAAGAACGGCATGGTTCTCAAGATCGACAACGGGCTGTGGTCCGTCGTCGAGTTCCAGCACGTGAAGCCGGGCAAGGGCCCCGCCTTCGTCCGCACGAAGCTCAAGAACGTCCTCTCGGGCAAGATCGTCGACAAGACCTTCAACGCAGGCGTCAAGGTCGAGACCGCCAACGTCGACCGCTCCGACATGCAGTACCTGTACCAGGACGGCGGCGACTACGTCTTCATGGACACGAAGACGTACGACCAGATCAACATCCCCGCGGAGACCGTCGGTGACGCGGCGAACTTCCTCCTCGAGAACCAGGAAGCGATCGTCGCAACGAACGAGGGCACCGTCCTCTACGTCGAGCTGCCGGCCTCCGTCGTCCTCGAGATCACGCACACCGAGCCGGGCCTGCAGGGCGACCGCTCCACCGGTGGCACGAAGCCTGCAACGCTGGAGACCGGCGCCGAGATCCAGGTTCCGCTGTTCCTCGAGCAGGGCACCAAGGTCAAGGTCGACACGCGTGACGGTTCCTACCTGGGCCGCGTCAACTGATTCATGGGCGCTCGCACCAAGGCGCGCAAGCGCGCCCTCGACCTGCTCTTCGAAGCCGAACAGCGCGGCGTCAACGCCCGTGACCTGCTCGACGAGCGCGTCCTCGCCCCCGTGACCCCGGCCCCGCTGCCGGAGTACACCGCCGTGCTCGTGCGTGGTGTCGTCGACAACTGGCGATCCATCAACGAGGCGCTCGAGACCTACGCCAAGGGCTGGTCGCTCGAGCGCATGCCGGCCGTCGACCGCGCCCTGCTGCGCGTCTCGGCGTACGAGGTGCTCTACGTCGAGGACGTTCCGGACGGCGTCGCCGTCTCCGAGGCGAAGAACCTCGCCACCGAGCTGTCGACCGACAACTCGCCGCAGTTCATCGGCGGCCTGTTGACGAAGCTCTCCGAGGTCAAGTCCTCGCTCGTCGACTGAAATTCGCCGACTGCAATTCCGCCGAAGCGGGGGGGCCCCCCCCGCGGGGGGGGGGGGGGGGGGGGGGGGGGCCCCCCCGGCCCCCCCGGGGGGGGGGGGCCCCCGCGGGGGGGGGGGGGGCGGCGGCCCCCCCCCCCCCGGGCCCCCCCCCCGCCCCCCCCCCCCCCCCCCCCCCCCCCCCCCCCCCCCCCCCCCGCCGCCGCGGCCCCCCCCCCCGCGGGGGCCCCCCCCCCCCCCTTCGCCATGGGCGAGGGTCAGCTCTTCGCGGGCTCTCCCTTCGGCTCCTTCTTCGGCGCCGGCTTCGAGTTGGCGGCGTCGACGAACGCGTGACGCGGCGACTCGAGATCCATGAGCGCGCTGGCGTCGCGGCCGAACATGAGACCGACGGCCCAGTTACCGAGGATGCGCGCCTTGCGCTCGAACGTCGGCATCGCGTACGCGTGGTAACCGCGGTGCATCATCCACGCCGGCAGGCCGCGCAGACCGAACTTGCCGACCTGGGCCACACCCTTACCGACACCGAGACCGGCGACCGAGCCGATCGTCTTGTGCTTGTACTGCTTGAGCTCGCCGCCCCCGCGGATGACGGTGAGGATGTTGCTCGCGAGCACCGGCGCGTGACGCAGCGCGTGCTGAGCGTTCGGCACGCAGAAGCCGCCGGGGCCCATGCCCGTGACGTCGGGAACGGCCGCGTTGTCGCCCGCGCCCCAAGCGCCCTCGACGACGTTGCCGTCGTCGTCACGCACGCGCAGGTCGGTGCCGACCATGAGGCGGCCACGGTCGTCGATCGGCAGGTCGGAGTCGACGAGCACCGGGTTCGCCTTGACGCCCGCGTTCCACACGATGGTGTCGGCGTCGAACTCCTCGCCGGTCGACAGCACGATGTGCTTGTTCTCGCAGCTCTTGAGCTGCGTGTCGAGGTAGACGTCGACGCCGCGCTCGCGCAGGGAGGCGACGACCCACTTCGCCTGCTCCTCGCTGACCTCGGGCATGACGCGGCTCATGGCCTCGACGAGCACGAAGCGCGGGTCTTCGGGCGACAGACGCGTGTAGTGCTTGATGGCGTCCTTCACCATGTCCTGGATCTCGGCGATCGCCTCGATGCCGGCGAACCCGCCGCCGACGAAGACGAACGTCAGCGCACGCTTGCGCTCCTCGGGGTCGGTGAGGACGGCAGCCTCGTCGAGGCGCGCGAGGACGTGGTCACGCAGCGTGACAGCTTCCTCGATCGTCTTGAAACCGATGCCCTCCTCGGCGAGGCCGGGGATCGGCAGCGCGCGCGGCACGGAGCCGGCGGCCATGACGATGTGGTCGTACTCGAGCGTGAAGTCGTCACCGAGCTCGGGGTCGACGTTGACCGTGCGGTTCGCGTGGTCGATCGACGTCACCTTGCCGGTGATGATGTCGGCACCCTTGAGGTGACGGCGCAGCGGAACGAGCGCGTGACGCGCCTCGATGGAACCGGCCGCGACCTCGGGGAGGAAGGGCTGGTAGGTCATGTAGGGGTTCGGGTCGACGACCGTCACCGAACCTTCACCCTGGTTCAGCCCCGCGAGGAGCTTCTTCGCCGTGATGAAGCCTAGGTATCCGCCGCCGACGATGAGGATGCGGGGGCGAACGTTCGTGTTCTGCGAGAAAGCCATGCCTTCACTCTAGAACCGTTCGAGGCACCGGTCGAAATGCAGAGGGCAAGCGACCAACTGTAGGTGATGACGCTCGCCCGCGTGTGGTTCCGGCCTCGTCAGTTCAGCTGTCCGAACGGGTCTCAGAGCTCGAGGACGAGTTCCTTGCCCTTGCAGCGGCTGACGCAGATCATCATGACGTCGCCCTCCTCGCGCTCGTCGTCCTCGAGGACGGAGTCGCGGTGGTCGATCTCGCCGGAGACGACGCCCGTCTCACAGGTGCCGCAGATGCCCTCGAGGCACGAGCCGAGCACCGAGATGCCGTTCTCACGCACGACCTCGAAGATCGACTTGTCGGCCGGCACCGTGAGGCGCACGTCGGACTCCTCGAGGACGATCTCGAACTCGGAGTTGTCCGAGTCGTCGATCTCCTTGGGCGTGAAGCGCTCGACGTGGGCGACGAGCGTCGCGCGCGTGCGGCACTGCTCCTCGACCGCTTCGAGCAGACGCTCGGGGCCACACGAGTAGACGAGTGCAGCACCCTCGGCCTCGATCTGGTCGAACATGCCCTGCAGGTCGAAGGCACCCTTCGGGTCCTTGGGCCAGACCGTCACCTTGTCGCCGTACTGGGCGAGCTCGTCACGGAAGGCCATCGTCGCCTCGCTGCGGCCGAGGTAGTACAGGTGCCAGTTCTTCCCGGCGGCCTCGACCTCGCGGATCATCGGCATGATCGGCGTGATGCCGATGCCCCCGGCGACGAAGACGTACTTGGGCGCCTTGCGCAGTTCGAAGTGGTTGCGCGGGCCGTAGCTGACGAGTTCGTCGCCGGCCTTGAGCGTGTCGTGGACGTAGGAGGAGCCGCCGCGCGACTCGACCTCGCGCAGCACCGCGACGCGGTAGCAGGAGCGGTCGGCCACGTCACCGCAGAGGGAGTACTGGCGGATCGTCTCGGCGAACGGGTCATGCTCGGGCAGCGCCCCGGCTTCGGCGGCCTGCATCTGGGCCGTGTCGACGCCGCCCAGGACGAGGTCGAGGTGCGAGCCGGGCGTCCACGGCGGCAGGTCGCTGCCGTCCTTGGACCGCAGGGTGAGGAGACGGACGCCGTCGGCAGCTTCGTCGATGGTGTCGACGACGAGCAGGGTCGACGATTCCGGCTGGGTCGATTCCGAGATCATGCGCTTCTCCTTCGGCGGTGCTGACGCTCCGCGGCCCTTTCGTTCGGGTGCGAACGAGTCACCAGTGTACGCACCACATCATGCATCTGTGACCTGCGTCTCACTCGTTGCCGCGAAGTCTTTCGGGGCCGAACGAAACGTCCTAGCGTAGGGACATGACTCAGCGCGTCCTCATCGTCCAACACGACCACTGCTCCCCTCCCGGCGCCGTCGCGGAGCGTTTCCGCGAGCGCGGCTACGAGGAGACGCTCTTCCAGATCGTGCCGGAAGCCGATTTCGAGAACCCGGGCGTCGAGGTGGAGTTCCCCGACGTTCGCGGGTTCGACGCGATCGTCGTCATGGGCTCGTACTGGTCGGCGTGGGACGACGACCTCATCGGATCCTGGCTGCGCCCCGAGATGGAGATGCTGCGCGAGGCCGACGAGGCCGGCGTGCCGGTGCTCGGCATCTGCTTCGGCGGGCAGCTGCTGGCGCGCACGCACGGCGGTTCGGTGGCGCGCGCCCCGGAGCCGGAGATCGGCTTCGTCGAGGTGACGAGCGAACGTGAGGAGCTGGCTCCGGGCGGACGCTGGTTCGCGTGGCACTACGACCGCTGGCAGCTACCGCCGCAGGGCGTCGAGTTCGCGCGCAACGCGATGGCGTCCCAGGGATTCATCCTCCGCAAGAACCTCGCCGTCCAGTTCCACCCGGAGCTGTCGTCGGACATGCTGACCGGCTGGTGCGACAACGGTGGCCGCGAGATGCTCGCCGGCATGGGCCGCAGCGCCGACGACCTCATCGCGCAGGCGCGCGACTGGGACGAGCGCGGTCGCGAGCGCGCCCACGCCGTCGTCGACGGATTCCTCGACAACGTGGCGTCACAGGAGGCCCGTGCCTCGTGAATGCCGTGATGGGATGAACCGATGAGCGTTCAGTTTGCCGTGAGCCTGCCCAGCACTGCGGTTGCCTTCCTCGACCACAGCGTGGCTGCGGGGGAAGCGCCGAGTCGAGCCGCGCTCATCACGATCGCGCTCGAGCGAGAGTTGCGCCATCGTCTGGCCATGCGCGACACGGAAATCCTGAGCCAGGTCGGGCCCGCGGACGAACTGGACGACCTCGTGCTCTGGAGCGGTCGCTCCTTCGACGATCTCGACTGAGCCGCGGCCGCCCACTCACGGGGTCAGGGCTGGCCGGGCTTGAGGGCCACCCACAGCCCCTCGGCCTCGGCACACAGGCGTTCGCCCGCCCACAGCGAGCCGCGGATGAATTGCTTGCGCCCCTCGATGCGATCGACGGTGGCCGTCACCGTCAGCGTCTCGTCGACCGGCGCGACGGAGCGGAAGTTCACGGTGAGGTACGCCGTGCGACTGGGGTCGAGCTCGGCTTCCAGAGCGAGCGCTCCGAGGACGTCGTCGAAGAGCAGGCAGATCGCGCCGCCGTGGACGACGGAGTTCTCCCCGACGTGGAACGTACCGAAGCGGACGCTGCCGGAGAACGAGTCGCCGACGTAGGTGCCGTCGACGACGGACGGCACGAGGGTCTGCGCGCGGCCGACGGTGTCGACTCGACCCCAGACGCGCTCGGGTTCGGGGGCTCCGGCGCCGCGCAGAATGGTGTTCACCTCGCGCAGGTGTTCCGTGATTTCGCCGGCCTGAGCGGCGTCGAGGCGAGAAGCGGCCACGAGGTCGAGCAGCTCGCGTATTTGCGTCGCCACCGAATCGTGGGCATCGATCGTCTCGGGCGGCACCGTGTTCTCACGCAGGGCGTGCAGTGCGGCGATGGCGTCGCGCTCGGTCATGGGTTCTCCTCTGAGTTCGGCATCGCCGGGGCGGGCACCGGCCTGTGCGCATGATGCCCCGAGCAGGGCGAGTACGTCGAGGGTGCCTGGTGACGAGGGAAAGGTTCAGGCGAGGTCGTCGGCGTACTGACGCGCGCAGAAGTCACGCAGATCCTCCGCCAGCGCGGCTAGCTCGCCCGCTGCGTGATGATCGGGCGACCATGCGGCCCGCAGCGACTGTGTGAGCACCTGGCCGTCGACGTCGAGGACCCGCCGCGGTACGAGGCCGAAGCGCGGGTCGTTCGTCAGCACCGCGATGCCGCGGCCGGACGCGGCGATGGCCTGGGCGGCCTCCGGTGAGTCGACCTCCTGCAGGTGTGCCGGCGCGAGCCCCGCGTCCTCGAAGGCGCGCGCGAGAACCTTCCGCACCGGGTAGCGACCGGGCAGGACGACGAGGGGGTCGGCGGTCGCGAGGGTCTCGAGCGAGAGGGTGCGCGGCGCTTCGTGGCTCTGCGCCTCGTCGTCCGCCGATGGTCGTGAACCGACGTAGGCGCGCACCGGTAGCTCGGCGATGATCATCGACGCGAGGCCGCTCGGGGCGGGCGCCGGGGCGACGACGAAGTCCGCGCCCTCGTCGAGCGCGGCGAAGACGTCCTCGCTGGGGCGTGCGACGACGTTCGGCGTCGGTGAGGCGCCGTCGTCAGCGGGTCGCGAGGCGAGGAACGGGGCGATCACGTCGCTCAGGGTTGTCGGCGGAGCGGCGAACGTCAGCGAGACGAGACGTCCGGCCGCGAGCGAGGTCGCGGTGCGTTTGATGAAGGCCTCGCGCTCGAGGAGATCCCGGGCGAGGGCGAGCAGTTCCGTACCGGCGGCGGTGAGGCGGACGCCACCCTCGGAGCGGGCGAAGAGCGTCACGCCGAGTTCGTGTTCGAGACCGCGGATCTGCCTCGACACCGCCGGCTGGCTGACGTGGACGGTGGCCGAACCGCCCGTCACGGTGCCGGCGTCGGCCACGGCAACGAAATAGCGCAGCGCCCGTAGTTCCACTGGCCCCTCCTCGCGCCGCCGGTCGACTGTTCGTCGAGCCATAACAGAAAGGCATGACAGGCAGCCGAAACAAGTATTGGACAGCCTAGCCACCATGCTTCAGCCTGAGTGACGCACACCACTCCCCACCTTCGGAGGTATCGATGTCGTCCGACGAGATCGTCACGAACCCGGCCCCGCTGCCGGGCATGTCCGCGGCGGCCATGGGCCCGCTGCGCGGATACCTCGACGAGGCGATGGGCTTCATCACCGAGTGGATGAACGGGTACGGCCCCTCCACGCCACACCCGACGCAGGAGGTGGACGCCGACGCGTTCCACGGCGCCTTCGAGGAACTGACGACGCGTCTGCGCGCGAACTATCCGTTCTTCCACCCGCGCTACGTCGGGCAGATGCTCAAGCCGCCGCACCCGGCGGCCGTCGTCGGCTACCTCACGACGATGCTCATCAACCCGAACAACCACGACCTCGACGCGGGCGCCGCGACGACGCGCATGGAGCAGGAGTGCGTCGACGCGATCGCGCACATGTTCGGCTGCCGCGCGCATCGTCAGTCGATGGAGGGCAAGAACGGTTCGTCGGCGAGCTTCGGTGTGCCGCATGACGACTCGGAACACGAGAGCGGCATGTGCCACCTCGGCCACCTCACGACGTCGGGCACCGTGGCCAACCTCGAGGCGCTGTTCGTCGCACGCGAGACGCACCCGCGCAAGGCGATCGCACATAGCGCCGACGCGCACTACACGCACGGACGCATGAGCCACCTGCTCAACGTGCCGTCGGTCGCCGTGCCCACCGACTCGCGTGGACGCATGGATCTCGTGGCACTGGAGCACCTCATCTCGGCGGGCGGCATCGGCACCGTCGTCCTGACGGCCGGAACGACGGGCTTGGGGGCCGTCGATCCGATCGACAAGGCGATTCCGCTGTGCCGCAAGTACGGCGTGCGCGTGCACGTCGACGCGGCGTACGGCGGTTTCTTCCGCCTGCTCGCCGAGGAGGGCGACGACCTGCTGGCGCCGGACGTGGCCGCCGCCTTCCGGGCGATCGACGAGGCCGACTCCGTCGTCATCGACCCGCACAAGCACGGCCTGCAGCCGTACGGCTGCGGCGCGGTGCTGTTCCGCGATCCGAACGTGGCGAACTTCTACGACCACACCTCGCCGTACACGTACTTCACGAGCGGTGACGACCTGCACATGGGCGAGATCTCGCTCGAGTGCTCGCGTTCGGGCGCGTCCGCGGCGGCGCTGTGGATGACGCTCCAGCTGCTTCCGCTCACGCGGGAGGGCATGGGCGAGATCGTCGCGCCGGGACGTCGCGCCGCGCTGGCGTGGGCCGAGAAGCTGCGCAACTCGGAGGTGTTCGACCTCTACCAGGAGCCCGACCTCGACATCGTCAGCTACTTCCCGAAGGGCGAATCCCTCGCCGACGTCGACCGCCGTTCGGGCGCGATCCTCACGAACGGCATGAAGGCGCCGCGTGACGAGTCGCTCTTCGTCGCGACCTACCAGGTGAAGCCCGACGACATGACGAACCGTGGCCACGACGTTCCCGGCGAGGCTCCCGAGGCGGGCGCGCGCATCCTGCGCAGCGTGACGATGAAGCCGGAGACCGAGCCCCTCATCGACGAGATCCACGCCGCCGTCGAGAAGCTCGCCCGCGCCGTCGACGCCTGACCCGATGTTGAGCGGCGTGCGCGGCACCGGTGCCGCGTTTCCCAGGCAACATCGCGCCACGCCGTAGGGTGGAGGCATGGCACTCAACACGGCCTTTGCGGTCCTGCCCGGTCTGACGATCGACACGCTGCCCAGCGGCATTCTCGACCCGACGACGGACTACGTCACGGGCGAGGAGGCCATCTCCAACGCGCTGCCGGCGGGGTACGTCGGCGCGTTCACGGCGCGCACGGATGACGACAAGGACGCGGTCGTCCTCGTCGGCTACGAGCTCATGCTGCAGCCCGACCTCATCCCCGACATCGCGGACGAGGCCGTCACCGCCGTTTTCGCAGGCAACTCGAAGACGTGGCTGCTCATCGTCGACGGCGACGAGCAGAGCCGCATGCTGACGCTCGACGCGTCGGGTGTCACGGCGGAGGACGGCGAGCCCGTCGAGGGCGAACCGACCGCCATCATCGACGGCGACCCCGAGAAGACCCTCAAGCAGGCCGTCGTCGACCTCACCGGCATCGACCTCGACGCCGTCGTCGCCGACAAGGGCGTCCTCGTCATCGTCGAGGACTGAGGATTCACCGATAGGTCTTGCTATCGGCTGTAGTCTGTAGCCATGGCGACGGGCTTGGAGGAGATCGCAGCCGCGAGCGACCGCATGACGCGTGACGCTCGCGCCATGTTGACCGCTGCCGTCCGCGACGCACACCGCGAGGGAATGTCCCAGCGCGAGATCGCCCGGCGTATCGGACGCAGCCAGCCTGAGGTGTCGCGCCTCATCCGCTTTCACGGGTCCGGACCTCTTGCCCGCAGGTTGCGCGCCCACCGCCAAGCGGTGATCCACCTCATCGAGGTTGCCGGGGGACGCAATGTGCGTGTCTTCGGCTCCGTCGCCACGGGCCGCGAGCACGCCGGCTCGGACATCGATCTCCTGGCGGACCTCAGCCTCGCTTACCTCAGCCTGCTCGACCTCGAGCGCCTCCAGTCACGACTCACCGAAGAAGTGGGCGCGACAGTGGAACTCACGCCCGACTCGGGGCTGAGGCCCTACCTACGCGAACGCGTCCTGAAGGAAGCCGTTCCGCTGTGAGCCCCCACCGGACGCACACCCGCCGAGAACGTTGAAGAAGCCCGCTACCACTTGCAGTTCGTCGTGACCTACCTCGACGAACCCGCTACGCAAGTTGCGACGGACGCCTCCTGCGAACCACCGCAGAACGGGATGTCCCAACCCTTCTGACTCGCCTCGCAGCCGAGCTCACCTGACGATCGGACCGCGCGTCAGCGTGCGTCGGGCAGCCCTCGCCCCCCACTCGCGCGAGATGTCGCGCAATTGGGGACAGACCAGGCACAAAGATCCCCACTCGCGCGATTCGTCGCGCAAGTGGGGATCTGTGGCGGTCGGATCACTCCGCCCAGGTCACCTTCACCGGGAACTTCTTCACACCATTGACGAAGTTGGAGCGCACGCGCTTCACGTCGCCGACGAGCTCGATCTTCTCGATGCGCGGCAGCAGCTCCTCGAGCAGCAGGCGGATCTCGAGGCGGGCGAGGTTGTTGCCGAGGCACAGGTGCGGCGAGCCCTTGCCGAACGTCATGTGGTCGACGTTCTTGCGCGTCACGTCGATCTTGTTCGGGTTCTCGAAGACGTCCTCGTCACGGTTGCCCGAGCCGAACCACATGACGACCTTGTCGCCTTCCTTGATCTGCTTGCCACCGAGCTCGACGTCCTTTGTCGCCGTGCGGCGGAAGTGGTAAACCGGCGTCGCCCAGCGCAGCAACTCCTCGAGGCCAGACTCGATGAGCGACGGGTCCTCCTTGAGCAGCTTGAACTGGTCGGGCTGCGCGATGAGGCCCAGCATGATCTGGCTGATCGCGTGGCGCGTCGTCTCGTTGCCGGCGATGACGAGCAGCGAGAAGTAGTTGTTGAAGTCCTGGTCCGAGAGCGGCACGCCGTCCTCGGGCATCTTGTTGGCGAGGATCGAGACGAGGTCCTTGCCCTCGCCGCCGACGCGCTTGTCACGCAGGTCGCGCCCGTAGTCCCAGACGTCCTGCACGGTGGGCGAACGGAACGGCAGGTGGCGGTACTTCTCCGACTCGGGCGAGTCGAGCAGGTGCTGCGTGTAGTCCGGGTCGGTGTTGGCCACCATCTCATTGCCCCACGCGATGAGCTGCGGCGTGTGGTCGCGCGGCACGTCGAGCAGGCGCGCGAGCACCTGGATCGGGAAGTCGGCCGAGATCTTCTCGACGAAGTCGAACTCGCCGTCGGGCGACGTCTTCTTCGCCTCGTCGATCGTGTTCTTCGTCAGCTCGCGCAGGAACGCCTCGTAGTTCTTGAGGAGGTTGCGCGGCGAGAACTCACGCTGGATGAGCTTGCGCAGCGCCGTGTGACGCGCGCCGTCCGTCTCCAGCATGGAACGGCGGAAGTCCATGAGGTCGTCGTCGACATCCTCAAGGTTGACGAACTTCTCCGACGTGAACGTCTCGGAGTCCTTGTCGACGGCCCAGATGTCGTCGTACTTCGTGACGGCCCAGAAGCCCTTGCCGTCGGACTCCTCGTTCCAGTGCACCGGGTCACCGGCGCGCAGGGCGGCGAACTGGGCCCAACCCTCGTTGTCGCGGAACCTGTCGAGGTTCGCGAGGTCGACGTCTTCGAGCGTGTACTGGCTGCTGGGTGCGGCACCCACGTCAGTGGTCATGTCGGTCTCCTTCGATCGCTGAAGTCTGGATCACAGGTGGTAGGTGTACTCACGGAACTCCCAGTCCGTGATGAAGGCGTTGAAACGCTCGATCTCGTTGCGCTTGTACGCGAGGAAGGTCGTGACGAAGCCCTCGCCGAGCACCTCGCGCATCTCCGAGTCGGCCTCGAGGGCGTCGAGCGCCTCGCACAGGGACGAGGGCAGCTTGGGCGAACGCTCCGGGTCGTAGCCGTAGCCCTCGAGCGCGGGACCCGGGTCGATCTCGTTCTTGATGCCGAGGTAGGCCGCGGCCAGCGTCGCCGCCGTGAGCAGGTAGGGGTTGGCCGACGCGTCGCCGAGGCGCAGCTCCAGGCGCGACGCCGAGCCACGCTCCGGGGGGATGCGCACCATCGCGCTGCGGTTGTCGAGACCCCAGTCGATGAGCCACGGGGCGAGCGTGTCCGGCCCGAAGCGCTTGTAGGAGTTGATCGTCGGGTTCGCGAGCGCCGCGAGCGCCGGGGCGTGCTTGAGGATGCCGCCGATCGCGTGGTGAGCGACGGCGGAGAGGCCGTTGTGGCTGTTCGGGTCGTCGAAGAGGTGGTTGCCTGCGGCGTCCTGCGTCGAGAAGTGCAGGTGGAAGCCCGAGCCGCCCTCGTCGTTGAACGGCTTGGCCATGAACGTCGCGAGCTTGCCACCGGCGCGCGCCATCTCCTTGACGGCGGCCTTGAAGCGGAACGCGCGGTCGGAGGCGTCGAGTGCGTCGGAGTGCCAGAGGTTGATCTCGAACTGGCCGGAGCTGAACTCGTGGTTCGCGGCGATGACGTCGAGGTCGTAGGCGCCGAGCTGACGCAGCGAGGCGAGCAGAACGTTCTCGGGGTCGCCGCGCAGGCCGGAGACATAGACGTTGCCGGGGCTCTCGCCGTAGCGCGCCCAGCCGGAGTCGTTCGTGTCCGACTCCTCGAGGAGGTAGAACTCGAGCTCCGGGCCGCAGATCGGGGTGCCCGCGATGGAGCTGAACTTCTCGATGACCTGCTTGAGGACGTAGCGCGGGCTCTCGGCGGACGGCGAACCGTCCGGGTTGAACACGTCGGCGATGACGTGGGCGACGCCCGGCTCCCACGGCACGGTCTTGATCGTCTCGATGTCGGGGTAGGCCACGATGTCGGGCAGACCCGCGGCGAGGCCGCCCTCGATGTCGACGACGTCACCCATGGGCGTCGTGCCGTAGACGCTGCGGCAGAACGCGACGCCGTGGCCGGTGGTGCGCTCGAAGCGGTTGACGAGCAGATCCTTGCTGCGGTCGGTGCCGATGATGTCGGAGTAGCCGAGGCGGACGACGTCGATGCCCTCCGCCGCACACTTCTCCATGGCTTCGGCCATGAGCCTCGAGTCGATCTTCGTCATGCCATCGCCTTTCACGCCTTTGTGAGCGAACGCCTCCCCCGACGGTTGCCGTGCCGGGAGTGAGTCAAAAGGTCGTTCGGATCCGAACAGTAGCCGTGTGACTCAGGCCACACAACCCCTCTTGATCGGGTAGCCTAGCCGGTGTCGTACGGACACGAACGATTTCTCGGCAACAAACTTGCGGCACGGGCCGCAGACGGTGAAAGGGTGCAGGCACATGAGCGACCAGAAGGGCTTCTTCTACCCCCGCACCGCCGGCGGAACCTCGGGCATCATCCCGAGCCCGCCGTGGTACTACTCGGGCGACCTGCTGACGGTCGAGTACCGCACCAACCCGGAGCGTGTGCGCGAACTCCTGCCCGCCCCACTGGAACTCGCCGACGAGGACCCGGGCGCCGTCGCGCTCATCTGGGCCGACTGGCAGAGCTGCTCCAGCTCCCGCGAGGAGCTGCTCGACCCGGTGCGCGCCCAGTACAAGGAGGCGTTCGCCGTCGTCCGCTGCTCGTACAAGGGCAAGACGTTCAGCCGCTGCGTCTACATCTGGGTCGACAAGGACTTCGCGATCGGCCGCGGCCTGCACCAGGGCTACCCGAAGAAGCTCGGCTCGATGTGGCAGACGCGCCCCCACCCCTTCGCGCAGGGTGCGCCGCAGATCGCCGAGGGCGGCATGTTCGGTGCGACGCTCGCCGCCGGCGACCGTCGTCTCGCCGAGGCCGTGCTGACGCTGCGCGAGCCGAGTGAGACGAACGGCTTCGTCAACGGCCACCCGATGGCCCACCACCGCATCTACCCCGACATCGCCCGCGGGGCGACGGGCGACGCCTACAGCGAGCTCATCTCGTCCGGCGCGGCCGAGTTCGAGGGCGGGCAGGCGTGGCGTGGTGACGTCGATCTGCGCCTGTTCGAATCGCCCACGGAGGAACTCGCCGCCCTGGAGGTCGACGAGATCATCGGCGGCTACTACCGGCAGATCGGCGTCATTTGGAACGGCGGCGAGACGCTCGAACGTCTCGTGTGAGCCAGGCGGCTGCGAAGGGCGGCAGCCTGCGTCGCAGATGAGTTCGTGGACACACGGCACGCAGCGTCACGCCGCCGACCCACCCCACCCCGGACGAGTGTAGTGTGAGGTGGGTCACGGCGAGAGGGGAAGGGATGCGGCACAAATCCCGTCCACAGGGTTGCGCCTGCGGGTGCGGCCCCGGCTGCGTCCACGCTCGGCTCGCCGACGCGATCCCCCTCGTCAGTTCGCTGTTGAGCTCGACGGCACGCGACGAGGGTCTCGTCATCGCCATCGCGGACCGCGAGGCACGCCTGCACTACGTCGACGGAGACTCCCGCGCCCGCAGCCGCGCCGAGAGCATCGGCTTCACCGCGGGGGCGAACTGGTCGGAGGCGCAGGTCGGCACGAACGCGCCGGGGCGAGCTGTGGCCCGCGGCGAAGCGGTCTCGATCCATCGCGAGGAGCACACGCGCCCGGACGTCCACCCGTTCAGCTGCTCCGCGGCGCCGCTCGTCGACCCCGTCACCGGCGAGGTGCTCGGCGCTCTCGACGTGACGGGAGGTGACGCTGCGGCAGACCGGCGCACCCTCGCACTCGTGCAGGCCACCGCGGCCGCGGTGGCTCGTGAACTTCGCCTCGCCGGGGTGCCGGTCGGCCCTCCACCGCACACGAGCGCGCGGCTGCGTCTCGTCCACCACGGCCGCCCCTGCATCGAAACGGGTACGGCCACCCACGCACTCACCGACCGCCACGCCGAACTCCTCGTGACACTCGCGCTCGAACCCCAAGGCCTCAGCGCCGACGAGATCGGGGCCCTCGTCTACCCGGACGGCACGCCGCCCGCCACCATCCGCGGCGAGATGCTGCGGCTTCGTCGACGGCTCGACACGATTCCCGGCGCGCCGAACCTCGAAAGCCGCCCCTACCGCCTCACGGGGCCACTGCTCATCGATGCCGTCCAGGTCACGGAGCATCTGCGTCGCGGCGAGCACGACGAAGCCCTCGAGCTGTATCGCGGAGCCTCGCTGACGCACAGCGAGGCGGAGCCCGTCGTCGACCTGCTGCGTTCGACGTCCGGGTCGCTGCGCGAAGCGATGCTCAGTGACGCCACTCCCGAGACCCTTCTGCGCTACCTCGACCTGCCCGAGGCCGCCGATGACGTCGAGTCGTGGCACATGGCACTCACCGTCCTGCCACCGCGCGCGCCACAGCGGGCCATCGTTCTCACGCATCTCGAACAGCTCGACACTCGTCTGCGCCAGGCGAACTGACGCCCGCACAGCGCGTTGCACGGGCAGTGCAACGTTGATGCAACGCAGCCCTTTGTAACGTGACGCACATCACGTAACCCCGCGTCACATCCCGCGGGCTCAGGGAAAGGAAGCTGCGATGACGGTCTACGCCAACCCGGGAACCGAGGGCTCCAAGGTCGAGTTCAAGAAGCGCTACGAGCACTTCATCGGCGGCGAATGGGTCGCGCCGAAGAAGGGGCAGTACTTCGAGAACCCCACCCCGGTCACCGGCAAGACGTTCTGCGAGGTGGGCCGCGGCACTGCCGAGGACATCGAGGCCGCCCTCGACGCGGCATGGGCGGCGGCACCGACGTGGAACAAGACCTCGCCCGCGGAGCGGGCACTCATCCTCAACCGGATCGCCGACCGGATGGAGGAGAACCTCGAGAAGATCGCCGTCGCGGAGACGTGGGACAACGGCAAGCCGGTGCGCGAGACGCTCAACGCCGACATCCCCCTCGCGATCGACCACTTCCGCTACTTCGCCGGTGCCATCCGCGCGCAGGAAGGCAGCCTCTCGCAGATCGACGAGGACACCGTCGCTTACCACTTCCACGAGCCGCTCGGCGTCGTCGGGCAGATCATCCCGTGGAACTTCCCCATCCTCATGGCCGTGTGGAAGCTCGCGCCGGCGCTGGCCGCAGGTAACTGCGTCGTCCTCAAGCCGGCGGAGCAGACGCCCGCGTCGATCCTCGTGCTCATGGAGATCATCGAAGACCTGATCCCCAAGGGCGTCGTCAACATCGTCAACGGCTTCGGCGTCGAGGCCGGCGCGCCGCTCGCGTCGAACAAGCGCATCCGCAAGATCGCCTTCACCGGCGAGACGACGACGGGGCGCCTCATCATGCAGTACGCCTCGGAGAACCTCATCCCGGTGACGCTCGAGCTCGGCGGCAAGAGCCCCAACATCTTCTTCGAGGACATCGCGCAGGCGGACGACGCGTTCTACGACAAGGCGCAGGAGGGCTTCACCCTCTTCGCCCTCAACCAGGGCGAGGTGTGCACCTGCCCGTCACGCGCGCTCGTCCAGGAGTCGATCTACGACCAGTTCATGGCCGACGTCGTCGAGCGCACGAAGAAGATCAAGGCCGGTAACCCGCTCGACGACTCGACGATGATCGGTGCGCAGGCCTCCAACGACCAGTTGCAGAAGATCCTGTCCTACCTCGACATCGGCCAGAAGGAAGGCGCGAAGGTGCTCACCGGTGGTCGGCAGGCCGAGTTGGACGGCGATCTGGGCGGCGGCTTCTACGTCGAGCCGACCATCTTCGAGGGCACGAACAACATGCGGATCTTCCAGGAGGAGATCTTCGGGCCGGTCGTGTCCGTGGCGAAGTTCGGCACGTACGACGAGGCACTGAAGATCGCGAACGACACCCTTTACGGCCTCGGCGCCGGCGTGTGGTCGCGCAACGGCAACACCGCCTACCGCGCGGGCCGCGACATCCAGGCCGGCCGCGTGTGGGTGAACAACTACCACAACTACCCGGCGCACGCGGCGTTCGGTGGCTACAAGAGCTCCGGCATCGGGCGGGAGAACCACCTCATGATGCTCGACCACTACCAGCAGACGAAGAACCTCCTCGTCTCCTACTCGGAGAACAAGCTCGGCTTCTTCTGAGCCGACCCGCATCACGGATCAGATCGCAACCACACGAAGGGAAGAGTCATGAGCACCATGCAAGCTGCAGTCGTGGACGTCTTCGGCGAAGACCTGAACGTCAAGGATGTGGAACTGCCGGAACCCGGGCCGGGTCAGGCGCTGGTCAAGCTCATCGCATCGGGGGTGTGCCACACCGACCTGCACGCCAAGGACGGTGACTGGCCGGTCAAGCCCGAACCGCCGTTCATCCCGGGCCACGAGGGAGTCGGCGTCGTCGAGAAACTCGGCGAAGGCGTCACCGAACTCGCCATCGGCGACATGGTGGGCAACGCCTGGCTCGCCTCCGCGTGCGGCACGTGCGAGCACTGCCGCAACGGCTGGGAGACGTTGTGCGAGGAGCAGACCAACGGCGGGTACAGCGTCAACGGCTCGTTCGGGCAGTACATGCTCGTCGACGCCACGTTCGCCGCCCGTATCCCCGACGGCGCGGACCCCCACGAGATCGCTCCCGTGCTGTGCGCCGGTGTCACCGTCTACAAGGGGCTGAAGGTCACGGAGGTGCGCCCCGGCCAGTGGGTCGTCATCTCCGGCATCGGCGGTCTTGGGCACATCGCCGTCCAGTACGCCAAGGCCATGGGGATGCGGATCGTCGCCGTGGACGTCGCCGACGACAAGCTGGAGCTCGCGAAGAAGCACGGCGCGGAGGTCACGGTGAACGCCGCGGTCGAGGACCCGACGCAGGCCGTCCTCGACGCCACCGGCGGCGGCGCTCACGGTGTGCTGGTCACGGCGGTGCACCCCAAGGCGTTCGGTCAGGCCATCGGAATGGCGCGCCGCGGGGGAACCATCGTGTTCAACGGCCTTCCCCCGGGTGATTTCCCGGCGCCGATCTTCGACGTCGTCCTCAAGGGCCTGACGATCCGCGGATCGATCGTCGGCACCCGGCAGGACATGGTGGAGGCCCTCGACTTCTATGCCCGAGGCCTCATCCACCCGACGTTCAGCAAGCGGAACCTCGACGACATCAACGCGGTGTTCGACGAGATGCACCACGGCAAGATCGACGGGCGCGTCGTCATCGACTACACGACGGAGCGCGAGGAGAAGTGATGAACCTCGAGTCACGAGCCGCTGTGGCCGGCGAGAGCGTCAGCCGGGTCGCCCTGACGCCGGACGCCGTCGCTCTGCTGCAGCAGCTCGTGGCCCAGCACGGTCGTCTGATGTTCCACCAGTCCGGCGGGTGTTGTGACGGGTCGACGCCGATGTGCTATCCGGCAGGGCAGTTCCGCACGGGTCAGGCCGACGTCCTGCTCGGCACGTTCACCCTTCCGGACGTGGCGGGTGACGATGCGGAACTGGAGTTCTGGATGAGCCGCGAACAGTTCGAGACGTGGAAGCACACTCACCTCACCGTTGACGTCGTCGACGGACGCGGTGGCGGCTTCTCCGTGGAGAGCCCGACCGGAAAGCGCTTCCTCATCCGTTCGGACGTGCTCGGAGGCTGACGGCTCGATCGTCGAGCGCGGGGGCCGTGGTTCGCCACGGCCTCCGCGTTCGGCGTTGTCGGTGTGAGCGTCGGGCGAGGCCGTGCCAGGAGGAGATCGCCGTGGCGTGACGGCTAATCTGTCCGCATGCCAAGCCATCACACGCTCGTCGAGACCGAGGCCGCCGTATCCGGTCGCTTGGCCACCGTCAGCATCAACGCTGACGCGATGCATGCGGTTTCGAGCATCCACCGCGCGGCGAACGCGTCGCGCAATCACATGACGAACACCGTTCTGCGTCCGCACGACCTGTCGTGGACCGGGTTCGTCGTCCTGTGGAGCGTGTGGATCTTCGACAACCCCGAGACGCGTGAGGTCGCCGACAGCGCCGGCATCTCGAAGGCGACGCTGAGCGGGGTCGTCAAGACGCTCAGTGCGCGGGGTTGGCTGACGCGCAGCCAGTCGAGCACGGACAAGCGCTTCGCCCACCTGAGCCTCACCCCGGCCGGCGTGGCCCTCATGGAGGAGCTCTTCCCGCGCTTCAACGCCCTCGAGGAAGAACTCATCTCCGGTCTCACGCCCGAGGAAGTCGACGTCCTGACGAAGGCGCTGCGCAAGGTCGTCACGACGGCCGAGTCCATGAGCGCCGACGGCCCGAGGCCCGAGTCAGGCGTGACTCATGGTTGATTCCGCGCTGGTCCGCCGCCGCCTCGTGGCCCAAGGGTTGGCGACCCGGCCCTTCAGCAGTCCCCACGACGCCGTGGCTGCGTTCGGTGCCATGCAGGGGCAGGACCTGCCGGGCGTCATGGCGTCCATTGCGCTGCGGTTGAGCGAGCCGGGTGGGCGTTTCGGGCTCGACGGCGTCGTGGCCGCCTTCGACGACGGCTCCGTCGTCCGCGGATATCCGATGCGTGGCACTGTCTTCGCCGTGGCCGCCGAGGACGTCCGATGGATGACTGAGCTCTGCGCGGGACCGGCCGTCAAAGCCCAGGTGAGGCGCCGCGCCCAGTTGGAGCTGGACGACGAGCAGATCGCGCGGGCGCAGGAGATTCTCCTGACGCAGTGCACCGCCTCGCCGCGCGGGCTGTCGCGCGGCGACCTCTTCGCCCACTGGGAGGCGGCGGGCCTCGCCCCCGCCGGCGGCCGCGGCTACCACATGCTGTCGTACCTCATCGCGACCGGCGTTGCCGTGTACGGGCCGTGGAACGGTTCGGACAACAACGTCGTGTCAGCTCAGGCTTGGCTGCCCGCCGGGTCGTCGCTCGGGGAACGCTTCAACGGTGACGAAACCGCCGCCATCGCCGAACTGCTGCGCCGATACCTCACGAGCCACGGCCCCGCCACGCTGCGCGACTTCGCCTGGTGGACCAAGCTGCCCATCACGAAGATTCGCCGCGCTTTCGCCACGATCGCAGACGAGTTCGTCGGCGACGACTCCGATGAGGGCCGTTACTGGCGTCAGACACTCGACGACGAGGTGGACGCCGCGGGGGACGCCGCCGACGGGCTGTTCCTCCTGCCCGGCTTCGACGAGATCGTGCTCGGCTACCCCGACCGGCTGGCCCTGCTCGAAGAGGCACACCATCCGCGACTCGTGCCCGGCAACAACGGCGTCTTCCAGCGCGGCATCATGCACGCGGGCACCATCGTCGGCACCTGGCGTCGCGGCGGGCGTCCCGGCCGACGAGCGCTTGACGTCGTCGGCTTCGACACCTTGCCCCCCGACGTGGCCCACGACGCTGAACGTCTGCACGCCCAGTTCCCCTACCTCGGGGCGTGACGCTGACCGGGCGGGCCGGGACAAGCGCACAGCTTGCCTCGATGCCGTCCCCAGGTACTGCGCAAACCGGGGGCAGATGGGTAACTTCAGTCGGGTGAAACCCGTTCCGGCCGACGCCATGGTCTCGCGGCGCATGCGCGGGCAGCGCCGCCGTGACACGTCACCAGAGATGAGCCTCCGCCGTGCCCTCCACGCCCGGGGACATCGGTACCGAGTCGATGCACCACTGCCAGGTATGCCGGGCCGACGAGCCGATCTACTCGCGCAAAGACCTCGCCGCCACCCTCATCGACGCGGCCGACGTCGTCGCTGAGCTGCGCTCCCAGGGACTCAGCGCGCTGCTGCACTGCGTCCACGCTCACCACCGCACGCCGTCGGTCGCTCTCGTCTACGCCGTGAAGTACCGCTGGCTGACGACGGACGCCGCGGCCGAGCAGATCCGCCGGGCGCTCGGCGTCACCTCGATCGACGGACTCCTCTGGCAGACCGCGCTGGATGTGGCCCGCGCCATCGAAACGCCCCGCGTCATGACTCCCGCGACGGCGTGACCTGCGGTGGGGACGGGAGGCGTTCCCGTCCCTATCGGCTGCGCCCCTCATGGATGGGCAGACTTCCCTGCGGTTGGGTAGCCACCGCCTCGGCCCAAGGGCAGCAAACTGTGCCCAGCGGCGTGACGTGACGATGCCGCCGTGCTCCCGGTCGGTGCCGACTCGTAGGCTGCGAGAACAACGCACGCACCGGCCGGAGGTCACCATGCCCGCACGCACCGTCACGACCTGGACGCTCGAGATGACGACGCGCCCCGAACTGGCCGCGACGCTGCCCGACGGCGTGCGCATCGACCTCGCCGAGAACATCACCCCGGAGTTTGCGCGCTACCTCTACGCCGTCGTCGGCGGACCGTGGACGTGGACCGACCGCCTCGCCTGGTCACGCGAGCAGTGGCTCGAGGATCTCGGCGTTCCCGGAACGGAGACGTGGGTGGCCTACGCCGACGGCGCCCCCGCGGGGTACGTGCAGATCCAGCCGACGAAGGACGATCAACACCCGGCATCGGTGGAGATTCGTTATTTCGGCCTCGTCGAGGAAGCGATCGGACGCGGCATCGGCCGGGCGCTGCTCGAGCACGGCATCGCCTCGGCGTGGAGCCTCGGCGAGCGCCACGACGACCTGCCTGCGACGTCGCGCGTCTGGGTTCACACGTGCGACCTCGACGGCCCCGCAGCGCTGCCCAACTACGAGAAGCGCGGGTTCACGCTCACCGACGAGAGCGTCGACGAGATGGACTACCCCGACGAGCCGCTCGGCGCGTGGCGCTCGTCGGGCGGACCGGCCTGACGACACCCCGTCGACGTCGCCGTCGCTGGGCAGAGTTTCCTGCGGCTGGGTAGAGGCACACACTGCCCAACCGCAGGGAAGTCTGCCCAAGCGCTGAGAGGGCGCCGAGCAGGAACCGCCTAAGCGCGCTGACGCGCCCGTTCGACGAGGTCGGCGAAGAGCTTCGCCTGCTGCGGGTCGGTGTCGAAGGTGTCCTCCGGGTGCCACTGCACCGCGACAACGCTCGCGCCGCCCGCAATGGTGGCCGCACCGCTCGCACCCTCACCCGCAGCGGCACCGTCCAGCTCCACCGCCTCGGTGACGCCGTCCGACGACCGCGCCACGACGCGCCATCCGGGCGCCACGTCCTTGAGGCACTGGTGGTGGTAGCAGCTGGCGCGCACCTGCGGCACGCCGAGTACTCCCGCCAGGCGCGAATCGGCGTCCACCTCGACGCCCTCGACCCGGTGACGGTGCGCCTCGACGGAGAGTTCGTCGTCCATGTCGAAGTGCAGCGTGCCGCCGAGGGCCACGTTGAGCAGCTGCATGCCGCGGCAGATCGCGAGCGCCGGCACACCGCGCTCGATGACGACGCGTGCCAGGGCGAAGTCGAACGCGTCCTGCTCAACGTCGACGTCGTAGTGCGTCTCATGCAGGGCATCGCCGGTCCAGACCGGCGACACGTCACCGCCACCGGGCAGCAGAATGCCGTCGGCAAAGGCCACACGCTCGGCGACCTCGTCGACGAAATCCTGTGTCAACGCACTGAATCCACGCGATGGGTCGATGCGCCGGTCGGCCGGTATGTCGTGGCCGACGGGCGCCACCGGGTGGATGACGACCGGCTCGCCACCCGCTGCCCACACGGCGTCGAGCAGCCTGCGCGCCGTCACGTCGGCGCCGAACCGCAGCGCCGATGCCGACGCCGAGAACCGCGCCGGGATGGCGATGATGGGCCGACCCATGGCCCCTCCTTCGTTGACGATCACATCGAGCCCCGGCTCAAGGTACCGAACCGGCTCCATGACGATTCGGCACCTCAATCAGGGCGGTTCAGGTGCGATGGCGCCACGACGCTTCGTCGCACCCTGAAGCCGAAACCTGAGCGGGCCGGGGCAAGCGCCCCGGCCCGAACGATCAGGGCTGCGGCGGCTTCGGCTTGCGGATGCCGCGGAACTCCCAGTCGCCACCCTGGGCGGTGGAGAGAACTTCCTCGGACTCGGTCACCTGAGCGCCGACGTCGGTGCGGATCGGCGTCGGGCCCGTGACGATGTGATTGCGCAGCGTGCCGAGACCCTCGACCTCGACCTCGACGACGTCACCCGGGTACACCGTGCGCGAGATCGCGGGCGTGCCCGAGAGCAGCAGGTCGCCCGGCTGCAGAGTGATGGTGCGGGCGATGTCGGCGACGAGGTAGTGCATGTCCCACTCCATCTCGTCGGTCGTGCCGTCCTGCTTCACCTCGCCGTTGACGATGGTGCGGATGCGCTTGCCGCGGAAGTCCCACCCCTCGACGATGCCCGGGCCGACCGGACAGAGCGTGTCGGCGCCCTTGACGCGCAGCATCGAACCGGAGTCGGTGTCACGGAAGTCGTGCAGGCCGTAGTCGTTGGCCACGGTGTAGCCGCGGATGTAGTCCCCGGCTTCCTCGGGCGAGATATTGCGGCACGTCTTGCCGATGACGATGGCGATCTCGCCTTCGTAGTTGAGCCACTTGCAGCCCTCGGGTCGCACGACAGCACCCTCGTGCGTGTTGAGCGCGGAGACCGGCTTGTGGAAGTAGGTGGGCGCCTTCGGCAGCGACGTCATCATTTCCTCGACGCGGCTGCGGTAGTTGAGGTGGACGCAGACGATCTTGCTCGGCGTCACCGGCGGCAGGTGCGTGGCGTCGGCGATGGCGATGCGGCGGCCGTCACCGGCAACGAGCTCGTCCCCCTCGACGACGACGTCGACGGGGTTGCCGTCGAGCAGGATGCGACGGATTTCCTTGGTGGCCATGGTGATTACTCCTCGAAGTTCTCGGGTGGTCAGCCGGCGGCGGGCAGGTCGGGGATGTGCTCGGGTCCGGCTTCCTCAGCGGCTGCGGCAGCCTTCTGACGCTTGACGTCGTCGTCGATGTCGGTGCGGCGCGGCGCCGGGAAGCCGCCGTCGGGCTGGTCGAACCACAGGTGCACCTGCCCGGTGCCCACCGAGTTCTCGTACTCGCCGTACTGGCGCGACGTGGCGGTACAGTCGCCCTCGCCGAGGGCGCCGATCATCATGAGGTAGTGCCCGAAGCGGGCCTCGGGCTTGTAGCGGTAGAACTCGTCCATCGTGTCGAGCACGCGGGCGTGGTCGCCCTGGCCGAACCACTCCATCCGCTGCAGATCGGCCTGGTAGGCCTCCTGAGAGAAGATGTGCTTCGGGTCGGCAGCCTCGTGGTCGCGCAGCTTGCGCAGCGGGTGGAACGTGTGGCTGAGCGCGCCGCTCGCGATGAGCAGCACCTTGCGGTCGCTCTCACGAATGGCGTCGCCGAGCGCACGCCCGAGGCGCAGGTTGTCCTCCATGTCGGCCGTCTGGCACACGCCGATGGAGATCCAGCGCTTGTCGTCGAGCCCCTTGCCGAGGTACTCCCACATGTTCGTCGTCGCGTAGAAGATCGGCAGCGAGTGGTCGTCGATCGCGGTGATCCACGTGCCGTGCTCGTCGGCCTTGCTCGCGATGAGGTGCGCGAGTTCCGGGTCGCCCGGGAAGTCGTAGTGACGGCGCGTCATGCCGCGCGGCAACTCCTCCGACGTGAACAGCCCCGAGCGGCGGTCCTGCGCCGTGACGACGAACTCGACGGTGGTTGCCCAGTGGCTGTCGAGCACGACGACGGTGTCGTAGTCGAGCGTCTCGAAGACCTCCTTGCGCAACTGCTCGAGCCCGGCGACGAGCGTCGAGTCCTCACCGTGGTTCAGGCTGCGGCGGATCTCCTCCGGCAGCATGATCGTCGGAACGTGCGCGAGCAATCCCGCGCCGACTACCTCACCCATCGGCCCATTCCTCTCTGCCCCGCCGCCGGTGACGACGTCCGTCGTCAGCCGTGTGCGGGCGTTTCGTCGTGTCAGTTCGATGCGGGCGCGAAGACGGAGTTCTTCACGTCGCAGTAGAAGTCGAAGCTCCAGATGCCACCCTCGCGCCCGATGCCGGACTGGCCACTGCCGCCGAACGGCGCGCCCAGGTCACGCACGAAGAAGCAGTTGACCCAGACGGTGCCCGCGCGAAGCTGCGCGGAGACCTTCTCGGCACGCTCCGGGTCGGACGTGACGAGCGTGGCGGCGAGCCCGAAGCGTGTGTCGTTCGCCTTGGCGACGCCCTCGTCGTCACCGGAGAACGTCTCGATCGTGAGCACCGGGCCGAAGACCTCCTCGGTGAGGATCTCCGAGCCCTCCGGGCAGTCGGCGAGGATCGTCGGCTCGTAGAAGAGGCCGCCGAGTTCCGTGTTGGGGCCGCCGCCGGTGAGCACCGTGGCGCCGTCGGCCTTGGCGCGCTCGACGAAGCCGTCGATCGTCTCGAAGTGCTTGCGCGTGATGAGCGCCGAGACATCGGTCTCGAGGTCGCGCGGGTCGCCCTGCTTGAGCGTCTTCGACTTCTCGACCACGCGCTTCGTGAACTCCTCGGCGATGGCCTCGTCGACGAGGATGCGCGAGCCCTTGAGGCAGACCTGGCCGGCGTTGTCGAACTGCTCGACGGCGATGTCGACGGCCGTGTCCATGTCGGCGTCAGCGAGCACGAGCAACGGCGACTTGCCGCCGAGTTCGAAGCTGAGCGGCACGATGTTCGGCGCGGCAGCGGCGGCGATGACGCCCGCCGTCGGCACCGAGCCCGTGAAGCACAGGCGGTTGATGTCCGGGTGACGCGTCAGCGGCGCGCCGGCGTCCACACCAGTGCCCTGGACGACGTTGAACACGCCGGCCGGAAGGCCTGCTTCGTGGGCGATGTCAGCGAGCAGCGACGCCGTGAGCGGCGCCCACTCCGGCGGCTTGAGGACGACGCAGTTACCCGCGGCGAGCGCCGGGCCGATGCGCCACGTGGCCAGCATGAGGGGCGCGTTCCACGGCGTGATGATGGCGACGACACCCGCGGGGTCGTACGTGATGCGCTCGCGGTGGCCGCGCCCGGCGACCTCCATGTCGGGGTGCTCGAGATCCTTCTCGAGGTAGTCCGCGAAGAAGCGGAAGTTCATCGCCACACGCGGCATGACGCCACGCAGGTGGCTGCGAAGCAGCGCGCCGTTGTCACGCGTCTCGACCTTGCCCAGCTCCTCGACGCGGGCCTCGATGCCCTCGGCAACCTTGCGCAGGACGGCGGCGCGCTCGGCGGGGCTCGTCTTCGACCAGGCGGGGAACGCCTTGCGAGCTGCGGCGACCGCGGCGTCGACCTCGGCCTCACCGGCGGCACTGACCTCACCGATGACCGACTCGTCGATCGGCGAGACGGTGGTGAACGTGGCGCCGTCGGCGCTCGCGACGCGCTCGCCGCCGATCCAGTGCCGGGTGTCGACCTCGACACCCTCGACGGTGATCTTCTCCGGGTTCGCCATGACGCTCCTCGCCGTTCGCGTGGGTGGTGACACGAGTCACAGTAGCAATCGTTCGGGCCCAAACGTATCTGACGGCCGAGGCTTTTGGAAGCGCGTCGAGACCCCGCGGAGAGCGTCGAAAGGACGCTTCGGAAATTTTCCGACGAAATGCTGTGGCCCAGGTCACACCGTGCGCTACCGTGAGCCTCACGCAGATCGTTCGCTCCCGAACGAGTGGGGTGACTCGAAGTGAACGTGCGTAACACCCCGGCCCGCGACACGCGGCGTCACGGGCCGGGGCGCCTCCCCACGCAACCCCCTGGCGAAAGGCGATGCCATGAGCAGCGCACCACTTCACGACGACGCACGCGAGCGCGCGACGTCCGGCGACGAACACAGGCTGCGCAGCGGCCGACTCGGCTCGGTCGCCATCGCATTCATCGTCGTTTCGGCGGCGGCACCTCTGACCGCCATGGCCGGCGGAGCCCCCGTCGCGATGCTGCTCGGCAACGGCCCCGGCATACCGTTCGCCTACCTCATCGTCAGCGCCCTGCTGCTCCTCTTCGCCGTCGGGTACACGGCCATGGCACGCCACCACACGAGCACGGGCGCCTTCTACGCGTACGTCGCGCGTGGCCTCAAGCAGCCCGCCGGTGGCGCGGCCGCGTGGATCGCGCTGCTCGGCTACAACTCGATGCAGATCGGCCTCTACGGACTCTTCGGCGCCGCCGCCGCGAGCTTCTGCGCGGAGACCCTCGGGTTCAACCCGCCGTGGTGGGCGTGCTCGTTCGTCGCCTGGGCGATCATCGGCGTCCTCGGCTACCGCCAGGTCGACCTCTCGGTCAAGGTGCTCGGCATCCTCGTCGCCCTCGAGTTCCTCATCGTGCTCCTGCTCGACGTCGCGATCGTCGGCAAGGGCGGCAACGGAGGCACCGGCGGCTTCGCCTCGAACCTGTCGATGGAGCCCTTCAGCTTCGGCGCCCTGACGAGCGGTTCGCTCGCCATCGCACTGCTGTTCAACTCCGCCAGCTACATCGGCTTCGAGTCGACGACGATCTACTCCGAGGAGGCGAAGGACCCGCGCCGCACGGTGCCCCGCGCGACCTACCTCGCCGTCATCGTCATCGGCGTCTTCTACTCGATCACGACGTGGCTCATGGTGAGCGCCCAGGGCCCCTCGACGCTCGTGTCGCACCTCGGCGAACTCAAGCCCGACCCCACCGTCTTCCTCTTCGAGCTCGGCGGTACCTACCTCGGCTCAACGGCCACGCAGGTCATGTCGCTGCTGTTCGCGACGTCGGTGTTCGCGGCCCTGCTCGCCTTCCACAACGCGGTGGCCCGCTACCTCTACGCCCTCGGGCGTGAGGGGCTCGTGCCGCGCAAGCTCGGCCACACGCACGCGCTGCACCTGTCGCCCCACATGGGCTCGATGAGCCAGACGGCCCTCGCCGCCGTCGTCCTGCTGCTCTTCACGGTGACGGGTCAGGATCCGGTGCTCAACCTCTTCACCTGGCTGACGCAGCTCGGCACGCTCGCCATTCTGTTCCTCATGTCGCTCGCGTCCGTCGCCGTCGTCGCGTTCTTCGCGCGCTACCGCGGCGAGCGCCGCAAGGCCGCGGTCGACGAGGCCGTGACGGCGGACGTCGCCACCGCAGGAACCGGAGCCGGCGGAATGTGGCGGACGGCCGTGGCCCCCGCGCTCTCCGCGGTCTTCATGGGCGCGGTCGCCGTGTACGCCACCTCCCAGTTCGGCAACCTCATCGGCAACCCGGAGAGCCCTCTTCGCTGGGTGTTGCCGGGCCTCATCCTCGTGGCGGTCGTCGTCGGCATCATCTCGGCGGCGGCGCTCAAGAAGCGCGACCCCGAGCGTTGGGCCCTCATGGGCAAGGACCGGGTCGACGAGCTCGTTCCCGACCACCACTGACGTCGTTCGCACACACCCGTGCCCGGGCCGATCATCGGCCCGGGCACGGGTGTGTGCGTCAGTAGCGGTTCTTCGGCAGCGAACCGATCTTGTACTGCTCAATGTGAACGTCCTTGGCGACGGGGGCCGTGCCCGACAGGGGCGTCGGCTGGCTCCACGTGCCGTTGAGCTTGCAGTACTGCTGCGTGCCCTTGAACGTGACGGTGTTGAAGCCGTACGTCGCGCGTCCGACCATGCCGGGCTTGATGTCGTAGGGGCCGATCTCCTGACCGGTCGTCCACGACGCCTCGTAGGAGAAGCCGGGCTTGATGGCCTGGGTCCACGTCGCGGCGAGGTTGCCGCCGCCGGTAATGCCGTCCTTGCTGCCCGAGCCCGTGAGGCCCGCGGTGAAGGAGCGGCCGAAGTCGCCGTCGATCTTCATCGTCAGCGTCTGGGTGGACGACAACGTCTGCGTGAGCGGCACGCTCGAGTCCGAGTCGTTCGTCGTCTGCACGGCGCCCATCGGCGTGAACGACGTCTTCACGCTCGTGATGTGCGTGCGGTACTGCGACCAGGGGTTGCAGACCGGGTTCGGGTTGGAGGCGTTGGGCTTGATCGGGCCGGCGTTCTTGATGTGCCAGATGTCGACGTTCTCGGTCGACGCGTCAGCCTGCGCCGGGGCCGCGGCGAAGCCGGTGGCGACGGTGGCGGCCGCGGCGAACGTCGCGAGGGTGCGCTTGATGGTCGTCATGGTTCCTACCTCGTGTCGTGGGGTCGAAGTGCGGGGTGGGCGGATCAGAGGTCGGCGTCGTAGGTGAAGGTGCCGCCCTTGATCGTGACGACGTGCTCGATCTCGACGAGCTCGCCCGCCGACGTGTTGGCGCGGCTCGTGTACGTCATCGTGCGCGACGGCGCCGTGACGGAGACGCGGTAGCGCATCGTCGCGGAACGTTCGCCGTCGGCGGAGATCGGGGCGCCCGACCAGGTGCCGCAGATGCCCTGGCCCGGGGCGAGGGTCTTCGTCAGCTCGACGTTGGCGACGCCGTTCTTACCGGCCGACGCGTTCGTCGCGCCGGCGTACTCCACCGACGACGAGGCGAGCGACGGGGTGGCCGTCGTGCTCACCTACGACTGGTAGCCCTTGCGGCCACCCTCGTTGGCCGGGTTCTTCGCGACCTGCCATCCGACCTGTACCGAGTAACCCTTGGGCAGCGAGGAGGCGCTCTCATTTGCGACGGTGAACTGGCCCGCCGTGAGCGAGCCCGGAACCGGCGCGTCGGAGTAGACGCTCGAGTTCGACAGGTCGATCGTCTCGTGCTGCGTGACGTGGCGGACCTGCGGCTCGGCGGACGCCGTGGCGCCGGCGCCGATGCCTGCGAAGGCGACGGCGACGGTGGCCGCAGCGGCCGTGGTGCGGCCCGATGAACGGACGTGCATGTGCTCCTCCTCACGATGAATCCCCGACCGCGAGACGACCGAGGCGCTCGAACATGGACGACCGCACAAGAAGGGATCGGCCGAGTTTCCACGGTTTTTTCGTGAGGACTCTCACACTTGATCGGAGAGCGATGGGCTTTCATCCCGCGTCGAGGAGGGCGCCTCCGAGCAGTCACGACGCGTTCATCGCAGGTTCACCATCGAGTGACTTCCCGCGCGAACAGCCGTGGCGCTGTGAGCAGATTCACGCGCCCGGATGGCCGATCGCTCGCCGTTTCGGCAGACTGGAGCCAAGATTCGGCCCCGACGAAAGGCAACGTCATGTCGCACGAGATGGTGTGGACGAAGATCCACGACGAGCGCGAGGCTCTCCTCGCCGAGCTGGAGCAGCTCTCCGACGAGCAGTGGCGCAGCCCGTCGCTGTGCGAGGGCTGGACGATCCAGGACGTCGTCGCCCACCTCGCTTCCGGCGCCTCGACGTCGAAGGCCGACGTCGCCAAGCTCGTGCTCAAGCACAAGGGCGACTTCCAGGCCGTCACCGACGCCGGCGTGGCCGAGTACTCGAAGGGCACGCCCGCCGAGACGCTCGCCGCGTTCAAGGCCGTGCTCCACGAGCGCACCGCCCCGCTGAGCGGCGAAGCGATGCTGGGTGACACGCTCGTGCACGCCGAAGACATCCGCCGTCCGCTCGGGCTCACCCGCGAGTACCCGCTCGAGACGCTGCGTGAGCTCGGCGACTACTACAAGGATTCGAGTGGCCTCGGTGTGAAGAAGCGCATCGACGGCCTGCACCTCATGGCCACGGACCAGAAGTGGGATCACGGCAAGGGTGAGATCGTCCAGGGCCCGTTGCTCGCGCTCATCATGACGATGACGGGCCGCGCCGAGTACCTTGACGACCTCGCCGGCGACGGCCTGCCCGAGTACCGCGCCCGCCTCACGAAGTAACGCGGCGCCGCTCACGAACGCAGGGCGCTCGTCTCCGACATTCGTGTCGGCGGCGGGCGCCCTTCGTCATCCCCCTGACGAATGTCATGGGGCGTTCGTGACACCAACCCCGGGCTGCGCGACCACCACGGGGGAAGAGTGAAGACATGAAGACCAACCAGCCCATGACCACCGCGCACAAGTTGCTCGCAGTCTCCGGCACCCTGGCGCTCATCACGTTCTTCGTGCTCGGCTTCGCCTTCCACGCGTGGGAGATCGCGTGGGTGGTTTTCCTCGTGCCCGGCCTGCTGCGCCGCTGGGTGAGTTTCGACGAACCGAAGGAAAGCCCTCGCAGCGGCTACGGCATTGACGACGACGGAACGCCCAAGCCCTACCCCTACACGTGAGGCCACTCAGTAGCGCGAAAGTGGCGGGCCGCCCTGGCCGTAGGCCTGCGGCGGTGTGTACCGGGGCGGAGCGAGGGCACCCTCCGGCACGATCTCCTTGCCCAGGGGGAACAGCGCGAGCGGGATCATCTTGAGGTTCGCCCACGCCAAGGGGATACCGATGATCGTCACCGCGAGCGCGATGGCCGTGCCGATGTGCGCGAGCGCGATCCACAGGCCGGCGAACACGAACCAGATGACGTTGCCGATCATCGACGCCGCGCCGGCGGTCGGCTTGTCGATGTAGGTGCGGCCGAAGGGCCAGGCCGCGAAGTTGGCGATGCGGAACGACGCGATGCCGAACGGAATCGTCACGATGAGAATGCACATGACGAGAGCCGCGACCGCGTACGCGATCCACAGCCAGAAGCCGGCCAGCACAAACCAGATGATGTTGAGCAGCGTCTTCACGCGGCCTCCCCCAGTGGTGATCAGTAGTGCGAGAAGTCAGTTGCCCGCGAGGAACGCGGGCACGCGGTCTTTCGGGCGCCCGATGATGGCGCGGTTGCCACGCACGAGCACGGGGCGCTGCATGAGCTTCGGGTGCTCCGCGAGGAGGCCGGCCACCTGGTCGGGCGCCGCGACGTCGGCGTCGGTGAGGCCCAGCTCCTTGAACGTGGCGTCACGTCGCACGAGGTCAGTGGGTGCGTCCTCGAGCTTGCCCAGCAACTCGAGCAGGGCCTCACGGGTGAGGGGCTCCTTGAGGTACTGGAGGACCTCGACGTCGACGTTCGCCTCCTGCGCCGCGTCGAGGGCGGCGCGTGACGTCGAGCAGCGCGGGTTGTGCAGAACGGTGGTCTCAGCCATGCCCCTGACGCTACCCGTCGCCACCGACAACCCGCTGGGAACGCCGATTCCCCCGATGCCGCGCGGCGGAGGGGCCACACACCATGGGGGGAATCGGGCTACGACTAGTCGCCCTTGACGTTGACGATCTGACGCAGCGTGTGCCGGATCTCGACGAGGTCGGCGGCGTCCGCCATCACCTGGTCAATGTCCTTGTACGCGCCCGGGATCTCGTCGATGAAGGCATCGGTGTCGCGGTACTCGATGCCCTTCATCGCCTCCCGCAGCTCGTCACCAGTGAAGCGCTTGCGCGCCGCAGAACGGGAGAACGCACGACCCGCACCGTGCGGCGACGAGTTGAGCGAGAGCGCGTTGCCCTTGCCGACGACCACGTACGACGCCGTACCCATCGAGCCCGGAATGAGACCCGGACGCCCTGCCTCGGCGTTGATCGCGCCCTTCCGTGAGAGCCACACGTTCTTCCCGAAGTGCTTCTCCTGCTCCGTGTAGTTGTGGTGGCAGTTGATCCGCTCAAGCTCTGTCACCGGCTCGTCCACCCACTCGGCGTACTGGCGCACGACGCGGTCCATCATTTCCTCGCGGTTGAGGAGCGCGAAGTGCTGCGCCCAGCGCAGTTCACGGATGTAGGCGTCGAACTGCGGCGTTCCCTCGACGAGGTAGGCGAGGTCACGGTCGGGCAGCAGGATCCAGTTCGTCCGGCAGTACGCCTCGGCCGCCTTGATGTGGTGCTGGGCGATGCGGTTGCCGACACCTCGCGAACCGGAGTGCAGGAAGAGCCACACCCGGTCCTCCTCGTCGAGCGAGATCTCGATGAAGTGGTTACCGGAACCGAGCGAGCCGAGCTGGAGCTTCCACTTCTTCGCGTACGCGGCCGGGTCGAACCCGGCCTCTTCGGCCATCGTCTCGAGCTCGTCGATGCGCACCTGCGTGTGCTCTCGGCTGATCTTGCGGTTGGCCCCACCCGCCGAGAGCGGGATGGCGCGCTCGATCGCCTGACGCACGGACGCACGCTCGGTGGGCAGATCTGCCGCCGTGTGCTGCGTGCGGACGGCGATCATGCCGCAGCCGATATCGACACCGACGGCGGCCGGGATGATGGCCCCGAGCGTCGGAATGACCGAGCCGACGGTCGCGCCGCGGCCGAGGTGGGCATCCGGCATGAGGGCCAGGTGCGGGGAGACGAACGGCATCGACGCCGTGGTGACGGCCTGCTCGCGGGTCGAATCCTCGAGGATCGAGGCCCAGTTGAAGAGGGTCGGGGAAATGCGCTCCATTGTTCTTTCTCCTTGCGGTCACCCTGCACCGCAAGGAGTACGGAGCAAGGTCAGGTTTCGGGTGCCACCTTCGTGGCGGTGATCGTGTACGTGGCGGCGAGACGTTCCGGCGCTTCGGCGAGCTGCCATTCGCCGGCGCCGATCTCGACCATCTGGCCGGGCATCGCGTTCCAGGGGACGCTCTGGTGTTCGGTGAACAAGTCGAGGCGCAGGCCCGCCTTGAGCAGCGCGGTGACGATCTCGCCGAGACCGTGGTTCCACTCGTGCGTGACCGTCGCGTTGAACTCGCGCTCGGTCTCGACGTAGGTGCCGCCGTCGTCGAACACGAGTGGCTCGGGCATCTCGAAGTACGGGAATTCGAGCGCTGGGCCGGTGAACTCTCCGTCCGCGAGGGTGCGCTGACCGGTGGCTGGGTTGTCGCCCAGCGCCCACAGCATCGGGTGTCCCTCGCGGATGAACAGTCGTCCGCCTGGTCGCAGCAGCTCAGCCACCACGGCGGCCCACCGTTCGACGCTCGGCAGCCAGCACAACGCGCCGATGCCGGTATAGACGAGGTCGAACTGCTGTCGTTCGAGCGCGGCCGGAGCGTCGTAGACATCGGACTGAACGAACCGGATGTCGCGGTGCCCGGCGCGCTCGGTGATGCTGCGCGCCTGCTCGAGCGACGCCGTCGAGAAGTCGAGCCCCGTGACGGACGCTGCCCCGAGACGCGCCAACGAGAGCGTGTCCGTGCCGATGTGGCACTGCAGGTGTACGACGTCGAGGCCCGCGATCGAGCCGAGACGAGGTCGGTCGAACTCGACGACGCCACTGAGGGCGTCAGGGTTGTCGACGAAGCGCTGGACGGCGTAGTCGGGGCTCGAAGCGTGCGCGGCGGCGCGCTCGTCCCAGTTGGCCTGATTGTGCGAGCGGGAGTTCTCCCACGTCGCGTCGGCGCTGGGAGAACTCGTGGTGAAGGAGTTCATGGATGAGAGTCTGACGCAGGTGCTCCCGGTGCGCGACCGAATATCCGACGATGTTGCCTCGGAAACGCGGCACGGGTGCCGCGGTCACCGCTCATCATCGAGAAATTGGAGGAAACCTCCAAAGACGCCCGTCCGACGTTGGCGGTTCTTCGGATGATCCGGCCACACCGCGTGGGATTTCATGGAAGCGACCGCTGCCCCGATCAGGAAGAGACAGACGATGACGACGCTTCGTGGCATCACCTTCCCCGCGCCCGACACCGCGGAGAGCGCTGACGCCGAGCGCCCCACCACCCCGACCGTTCGGGGCATCGTCACCGACGCCGTCCGCGGCAGCGACGCGGCCCTCGCCGCACGCGTGGAGGGCGCGAAGAACTGGCGCGAGGCCTACCTCGCCGCGGTTCGCGACCTCACGATGACGACGGCCTCCACGCCGCAGGCCGCTGTCGACATCGCCCGCGCGGGGCTCGACTCCGCCTACCGCCGCATGCGCGTCGTCGGGGACGACGGCCACGAAACACCACTCGCCGAGTGGGCCTTCGACGACGCCGTCGAAGCGGCTCACGGCACGTACGAGGACCGCACGATCGACGGTCGCAAGCCTCGGGTCGAGGCGTTGGCGGTGCCCTACAAGGGACGCGATCTCACGGGCCACGACCTCGAGCGTCAACTCGACACGTGGGTGGCCAAGGGCGTCATCGAGGCCTCGTGCGCCGAAGCGGTCAAGCGCGTCATCAACCACCCGGAATGGCTGAGCCTGCCCGGTCACGTCCTCGCGAGCGTCGGCGCGGGCGCCGAGATGGGCCCCACCGACATGCTGTCGCGCTGGGGCGCACGCATCCTCGCCGTGGACATTCCGCGCGTCAGCGAGCGTCTCGCGAAGTTCGCCGAGGCCGGGGCTGGCAGCATCACCCTGCCCGTCAGGGACGGCGAGGCGGGTGCCGACATCGTGGCCGACCCGGCCGGTGTTGCAGCCTGGTTCGCCGACAACGCCTGCGACGACACGATCGTCTTTGGCATGCACGCCTACGCCGACTCGGGCATGCACATCCGCCTCACGCTGGCGGCCGACGCCATCGGCCAGTACCTGCAACGCATGCGCCCCACCACGGTCCTCGCGTACCTCGCCACTCCGACGGACGCCTTCGTCGTGCCGCAGGAGATCGTCGACGCCTCGCGGGGACGCTGGCAGCGTCACGGCAGTCGCGGCGTCGCGAAGAAGGGGCTACGACTGGCCTCGCGGGGCCAGCTGTTCAGCGAGCCCTACCCCAAGCACTCGCACGTGGCCGACTGCCTCGTCGCGCAGCAGGGCCCGAACTACGCCGTCGCGAAGCGACTGCAGCGCTGGCGTGCTGTGGCGGCGGAGGCCGACGGCAAGCGCGTGTCGTTCAACGTCGCCCCGGCCACGCTCACGCGATCGGTGACGAAGAACCCCGTCCTGCGCGCGGCGTACGGCGGCGCCCACCACTTCGGCGTCGAGGTCTTCGCGCCCGAGACGAGCCGCGCCCTCATGGCTGCGCTGCTCGTGCACGACGTCATGCGCGATGACCTGGCGCCCGGCGAGGCGCCGCACCGCGACCACCCGGAGGCACTCTTCAGCGACGGCGCCGCTCACGGCGGGCTGTGGCGGACGGCGTGGGCCCCGCGTTCCGCGCTCGGCGTGGCCGCCGTGCTCGGCCTGCCCGAGGTCGTGCGCCGCTGACACACGCACCGTCTTCGAGCATCTCGGCCCGACGACGCGCACACGTTTTCCGTTGATCACCTCACGACGTGCAACCCAAACCTTGATCGAGCGTCCTACCCCTGTCAGGACTGTCGATCAGCTTTGGAGTTCGTGTGGCGACCTTCGTTCTTCGTCGTGCCCTCGTGCGCACTTTCGCTCCGGTGAACCTCGTCTCGTCCAGCACCCGCACGGCGACTGCAACGGGTGCCGCGAGCCGCACCCCTGAGCGCCCGTTCGTCCCGTCGCTGGCGAGTGAATGGATCGGTGAACAGGCCGAGCACGTGCGCGTGCCGGTGGAGATCGTCGCCATCACCGACATGGGTCATCGAATTCAGCGTTATCTCGTCCGCCAAATCGGCACTCACAATTTGCTTGAATGGTCATCAGCCCGCCGCTACGGATTCCGCGTGGGCGATCGAGTGAAATTGTCCGGCCTCGTACAGGCCCACATCCGTCGTGACGATGTCTGCATCACGTCGCTCCACGAGTGCTTCAACCCGCTGAGGATGACCTGATGTTCGGCCCCTTGACCCTCTCCCGCGTCTCCGCGCAACGTCGCGGCGCGGCCCGCGACGACCGGTTCGCCGGGGTCGCTGCCGGCCCGGCTGAGCAGGATTCCACCCGCACGACGTCGTCGGGCTATCTCGGCGAGGTCGGCGAGCCCTTCGAGATCGTCGTACGCGTTGCCGGCACCACCCCCCGCCACGCGCAGGACGGCCCGGACATCGTGCGCCACTGCTTCCGCACCGTCGACTCGGGTCTCGCCCTGTGCTGCCCGCTGCCGAACACCCAGCACCTCCGCCTCGGCAGCGTCGTTCGCGTGCGCGGCTCGGTGACGGGGCAGCGCACCCAGGGCATCAACGACGTCACGGAGATCAGCGCCGAGTCGATCGAACGCATGGGCTGAAGCCTGCACGCCTCACCTCGTCGGCGCCCTTCGCGATTCGTCGTGGAGGGCGCCTCGTGCGTCATCGTCAGCCACGCGCGCCGGGTGTGTTGTCCTCACCGCGAACGGACGGGGCGTTGTCCTCGCCGCGCGCCGTGGGGGCGTTGTCCTCACCGTGCTTCGCGGTGACCGGGTGGCTCACAGCGTTGGCCGCCCCCGCGGAGAGTGCGACGAAGGATCCGGCGACGAGCATCGAAGCAGCCGCTGCGGTGAGTCGTTTCATGGTCTCTCCTCGAAGAAAGCCGCCACCGTGGTGCGCCGGTGTCCGGGAACGGAGTCTGACCTTCTCACCTCGACGGGAGTGAAATCGAGCGTGCATCGAAAAGTGAACCGACAATTTTTCGCGGTCCTGCTTTCCGGACCGTCACCACCTGAACAACACGGCCGAACACCGCGATCCGTCCCAAATTGGACACCTTGGGCTCACGCTTCAGACCGTCGTCAGCTTCCCCCGATCCACCTGACGTTCGGTGGCACTGCGATCCGCCGCTCGAACGGCGAGGTAGGCCGCGAACGCGCACCCGATGCCAAGGAGGCCACCGAACACGATGTCGCTGAAGTGGTGCATGCCGCGGTAGAGACGTGCGGCGCCCACGCCGAACGGAAAGAGGACGCACAGCGTCTGCACGGTGCGTCGCAGAGCCGAGTTCTCGATACGCGTCGCGAGCATCGCGAGTGACCAGAACAGCGCGAACGACGCGGCCGTGTGGCCGCTGGGAAAGCTGGAGGTCGGCGGCGCGTTGTCGAGCCGACCGACCTCGGGGCGCGGTCGGCCGACGAGGTGCGTCACGGGCACGAAGACGCTCGCTTCGAGACTGATGGCGAGCAGCGGCACGACGCTCAGCCACCACTTCCGCGTCAGCGCGAGAAGAGCGAGCCCGATGACGATCGCTCCGCCGATCGTGAACCAGGTGTCGTTGATCGTCGAGACGACCTTCGTCACGGTGTTGAGCACACCGTCACGCTCGGCGGCCACCTTCTGCGAGATGCGCTCTTCGGACGGCACCTCGTGGAACACCGTCATGAGGGCCTTGCCGATACCGAACAAGAGCCCGAACATCACGGGCGCAGGAAGAACGGCGCGAAGCAGTACCGATCGCAGCACCTCGCGGACGGTGGGCCGAGCGGCGCACGTGTTCGCAATGGGCCGATTAGCCATCACACCGGCTCCTTCGTCGCTCGCGGCCGGTGACTGAAGCCGAGGAACGAGGCCACCGACAACCCGCACCCCAGCAGAACGCCGGCCGTCACGTCACTCGGGTAATGGACGCCGAGGAAAACACGGTCGAGGGCCGTGAGCACGGCGATGACGGCGGCGCCCGCGACGAGAAGGGCACGCAGCGCGAGCGCCCTTTCGCGCACGAGGGGCCAGATCATGATGAGGCTCGTCGTGAGCATCATGGCGACGTTGAACTCGTGCCCGCTGGGGAAGCTGTAGCCCGGCGCGTGGGCGACGGGATCGTCGATGAGTGGCCGCGCGCGCTCGACGAGGAGCTTCGCCTGGAGGCCGAGGTTCCAGCCGACGAGCATCGTCACGACACCCCAGATGGTGCGCCCGCGAAGACGCCGGTGCCACGTCCACAGCGCAATCGGCACGGCCGCGATGTAGACCCGCATCGGGTGGAGTCACCACTGCCACGCCTCGAGCGCCGGGAGGAAACCCCACTCGCGCGTGACGTTCGTGGCTGCGAGGACGGCGCGTTGGTCGGCGTCGACGATGGGCGACCAGTGACGTGTGACCAGCACGGCTAGGACGACAACGGGCAGACAGAGCACTGCGGCTGCGAGGGCACCGCGCACGAGGCGGGGCAGGACGACGCGAACGAACCACGCGCCCGACGTTGCTGGGGACACGCCGTCAGAGTACGCGTGGCGTCCGGCACCGCCGCGGCGCTCGGCGATGACGACCACCCACGATTCGGGCAGATTCGTCCACAGGAACCCCACAGCGCCACCCAGTGACCGGCAAAGAGAGGGCCGGGAGTTTGGTCTCGTCACGGTCGCACTCGGCGGCCGTCGAACGGACCAAGGATCAGCGATGACGACGACCACCCCAGCGCGGTTGCTGCGGCGCTCACGCAGCGACACCGCGCCTCATGACAAACACCCGACGGGCGGCGCGTCACGCACGGACGCCGTCACGGGCCAGACCTCGAGCCGTGGGCGCGCGGCCACTCTCCTGCGCGGCAGGCAGGACGACCCAACCTGGGCGCGTCCCGCGCTCTTCGCGCTGCTCGCGTTCGCTGCGTTCGTCTACCTGTGGGATCTGACGAACTCCGGCTACGCCAACGAGTTCTACGCCGCCGCAGTGAAGTCGGCGACCCAGGACGCGAAGGCCTGGCTCTTCGGGTCGCTCGATGCGAGCAACGCCATCACGGTCGACAAGCCCCCGGCCTCGCTGTGGGTCATGGGTCTGTCTGCTCGGATCTTCGGGTTTTCGAGCTTCTCCCTCCTCCTGCCGCAGGCGCTCATGGGCGTCGGCACGGTGGCGCTGACCTACGGCGCGGTGCGTCGGTGGTCGGGGCACGCGGCCGGGCTGTTCGCCGGTCTCCTCGTCACCCTGACGCCGGTTGCGGCGCTCATGTTCCGCTTCGACAACCCCGACGCGATGCTCGTTCTCCTCATGACGGCGGCCGCCTACGCGGTGGTGCGCGCTGTGGAAACCACACGCGGACGCGTGGCTCTGCGATGGATGCTCGGAGCCGGTCTGCTCATCGGCTTCGCGTTCCTCACCAAGATGCTCCAGGGCCTGCTCGTGCTGCCCGGCCTCGGCCTGGCCTACCTCGTCGCGGCCCGGTTCTCGCTCAAGCAGCGCCTCGCGCACCTCGTCGTGGGTCTCGTCGGCGTCGTCGTCGGAGCTGGCTGGCTCGTCGCACTCGTCTCGCTGTGGCCGGCGTCGGCACGCCCCTACATCGGCGGCTCGACGAACAACTCGCTGTGGGAGCTCGCCCTCGGCTACAACGGCCTCGGCCGCATCCTCGGCGGCGCGGGCAACGGCGGCGGAGGTGGTGGCGGAGGCGGCTTCGGTGGCACCGCAGGCCTCCTGCGCATGTTCAACAGCCAGTTCGCCGGTGAAATCTCGTGGCTGCTTCCGGCCGCTCTCCTGCTGCTCGTCGCCGGTTTCGTCGCTCGAGGACGGGCGCCGCGCACCGACCGTGTTCGCGCATCGCTCATCCTCTGGGGCGGCTGGCTCGTCGTCACGGCGCTGTGCCTGTCGTTCATGCAGGGCACCGTCCACTCGTACTACGCGGTGGCACTCGCTCCGGCGATCGCGGCGTGCGTCGCCGTCGGTGGCCGTGAGGCGTGGGCCCGACGCGACTCGTTGGTGTGGCGGCTCGTCATCGCCGCGGCTGTCGTCGTGACGGCGGCCTGGAGCTTCCAGGTGCTGTCGACGAACGCTGCGTCGTGGATGCCGTGGATGAAGTGGGTGTCGCTGGTACTCGCCGTCATCGGGACGCTGACGTTCGTGGTCGCCGGTGCTCGCCCTGCGCGAGTGCGTCGTTTCGCGACGATCGGACTCGTCATCGGCGTGCTCGGTGGCCTGGGCGGAACGACGGCGTACACGCTCGCGACGATCACGCAGGGTCACACCGGCTCGATGCCGGCGTCAGGCCCGGCCGTGGCCGGCGGGGCAAGTGGCGGCCCCATGGGTGGTGGCCCGTCGGCTGGCCAGGCCGGCACTCGACCGAGCGGTCAGCAAGGCACCCAGCAGAACGCCCAACAGGGCGGCACGTCAGGCGGGTCGTCGTCGTCATCGTCGGCGCAAGCACCCACCGGAACGCCGCCGAGCGGGCAGCCGCCGACGGGAACGCCGCCGTCCGGCAGCCCCGGTGGATCGGCACCAAACGGTGCCGCACCGGGAGCGTCCGGCACGAACGGCCAGTCGTCGTCAGGTTCGACGAACTCCCCCGGGAGCGGGTCCGCGTCGTCGGGCGGTGCAACGTCGGGATCGGCAACGTTCGGTTCGATGCAGGCTGCTCCCGGCGGCCAGGGCAGCGCGACGAGCAACACGGCCCTCAGCGCCAAGCTCGACGCGACGACATCCACGTGGTCCGCTGCGGTCATCGGTGACCAGAGTGCGGCCGGGTACATCCTCGCCTCCGACACCGCGGTGATGTCGATCGGTGGCTGGAGCGGCAGCGACAACAACGTCACGCTCGCGCAGTTCCAGGAGTACGTGAAGAACGGCGACATCACGTACTTCATCGCCGGAGGCGGCATGGGCGGTGGCCAGGGTGGCAACGGGTCGGCCGCGCAGATCACGGCCTGGGTCAAGGCGCACTACACGGCGACGACCGTCGGTGGCGTGACGATCTACGACCTGACGAAGGCGACGTCGTAAGCCTCTCCCCCGATCTGGGTACGTTGTGTGGATCTGGCCGCGAGATATCGCGGCCAGATCCACACAAGTGCACCGGCTGCGGCTGGTAGCCGCCGAGCCTCATGACCCGAACCGATCTGCCGGAATCGTGAGCCGCCAACACCCACAACGGTGTTCGTCAGCGTGCAAGATAGGTCGGCCCCCGAAAGGCGTTCGTGAAAGTCGCGACGGGGCGGCATGTCAGGGTTGCTCTACCGCTGCGTACGCGACAGTGTGAGTGACACGCATCACGGGGTGAGAGGACACATCATGGCTGCGACGGACGCTGCGCAAGCCGAGGCGCACGAGCCGAAGACCGAGCTCAAGCGGGTCCTCAGCCCGAAGCTGCTGCTTCTGTTCATCGTCGGCGACATTCTCGGCGCAGGCATCTACGCCGTCACCGGCGACATTGCGGGCGAAGTGGGCGGCATGGCGTGGCTGCCGTTCCTCATCGCGTTCACCGTCGCCACCCTGACGGCGTTCAGCTACCTCGAACTCGTGACGAAGTACCCGCAAGCCGCCGGCGCTGCTCTCTATACGCACAAGGCGTTCGGCATCCACTTCCTCACGTTCATCGTGGCGTTCACCGTCGTCTGCTCGGGCATCACGAGCGCTGCGACGTCGTCGAACCTGCTCGCCGCGAACCTCCTCACCGGTCTCGGCGTCGGCGGTGACGACGGCCCGGGCGCCCTCGGCACGATGCTCGTCGCCCTCGCGTTCATGGTGCTGCTCGCGCTCATCAACCTGCGTGGCGTCGGCGAGAGCGTGAAGTTCAACGTCGTGCTCACCGTCGTCGAGTTGTTCGCACTGGCCGTCGTCATCGGCATCGGCTTCTACGCCATGGCCACGAAGGGCGCCGACTTCAGCCAGCTCACGACGTTCGAGTCGTCCTCGGACCGCAACATGTTCGCCGCGACGACCGTCGCCACCGCCATCGCGTTCTTCTCGATGGTGGGCTTCGAGGACTCGGTCAACATGGTCGAGGAGACGGAGAACCCGCGTCAGGTCTTCCCGCGCATCATGCTCACGGGTCTCGGCATCGCCGTGCTCATCTACATGCTAGTCGCCGTGTCGGTCGTGCTCGTGCTGCCGATCAAGGACATCCAGAACTTCGACGGCGAGACCGGCATCCTGCTCGAGGTCGTCAAGACCGGCATGCCCGGCTTCCCCGTCGACGCGGTCTTCCCGTTCCTCACGGTGTTCGCCGTCGCCAACACCGCACTCATCAACATGATGATGGCGAGCCGCCTCATCTACGGCCTGGCGAAGCAGGAAGTGCTCCCGCCAGCACTCGGCAAGGTGTCGCGCCGCCAGTCGCCCTACGCGGCCGTGTTCTTCACGACGGCGCTCGCCCTGGCGCTCATCATCTACGTGTCGATGCAGAAGGGCACGCCGGTCGTCGGCGCACTCGGCGGCACGACGGGTCTGCTGCTGCTCATCGTGTTCACCATCGTCAACATCGCGTGCCTCGTGCTGCGCCGGGAGAAGGCACACCCCAAGGCCTTCCGTGCACCTACCGTCATCCCGATCCTCGGTGCGGTGCTGTGCGCCTTCCTCGCCGGCCCGTGGGCGCGCGACCCGGAGAAGTACATCCAGTACAAGATCGGCGCGGCCCTGCTCGCCATCGGCGTCGTGCTGTCGCTGTTCACGTGGTTCGTCCACACGCGCCACCACGAGAAGACGCGCTTCAGCGACATCGAGAACCTCGAGGAGTAACCCCTCTCCCGACGACGGCGCCCGCCCGACCCTCACGGTCGAGCGGGCGCCGTCACGTCGCGAGGCGTTGATGCGTTTGTCAGAGGGGGACGGCGATCTGGTCGTCGTCGTGGGCCTTGGGGGCGCGTTTCATCGTCATCGGCAGCACCCCGGCGACGAGACACAGGCCGGCCGTGAGCAGCCACGCGGACGCGTACGAGCCAGCTCCCGAGCGCAGCGCGCCCGAGACGCTCGCGCCGATTCCGGCGCCGATCATGTGCGACGCGTAGATCCAGCCGAAGACGACGCCCGACGCGTGCAGCCCGAAGTGACGGCGACACAGCTCGACGGTGGGTGGCACCGTGGCCGTCCAGTCGAGGCCGTAGAAGACGACGAACGCCCACATGGGCATGTCGACGCTCGGGCCGAACAGGCCGTTGATGAACACGAGCGAGATGCCGCGCGTGACGTAGTCGATCGCGAGAAGAATGCGCGGGTCGTAGCGGTCGGTCAGCCAGCCGGAGGCGACCGTGCCGACGATGTCGAAGATCCCGATGATGCCGATGAGGGTGGCGGCCGTCGTCGGCGCCATCGAGTGGTCGTGTGCGGCCGGCGCGAGGTGTGTGACGACGATGCCGTTCGTCGACCAGCCGCACACGAAGAACGTCAGCATGAGCACCCAGAAGGCCCAGTGTCGAGCGGCACTGCGCAAGGCCGTCAGGGCCATCGATGCGGAAGCGGGGCCCTCGTCCTCGACATCCTGCGCACTCGCGGCACCGATGGCGCCGACCCCGACGTCGGCGGGCCGGTCGCGCAGGAACAGCGCGCAGAGCACCGCCATGACGAGGGAACACACCCCGGCGACCAATGACGCTGTGCGCCAACCGGGCCCGGCCGCAATCATGGCAATGACCGGCACGAAGAGCACCTGACCGGCGGCCGTGGCCGCCGAGAAGACGCCGGTGACGGTGCCCCGATGCGTGACGAACCAGCGGTTCGCGATGATCGTGCCGAACGTCAGCGCCATCGAGCCCGTGCCGAGGCCGATGAAGACGCCCCACAGCAGCCACAGCTGCCACGGCTCACCGACGAGAGTGACGGCCGCGCTGGCCAACCCGACGATGACGAGCGACCACGTGACCGTGCGGCGCACGCCCCACGCCTGCATCAGGGCTGCGGTGAACGGGGCAGCGATGCCGTAGAGCACGAGGTTGAGGCTCGCGGCGCCCGACGTCACGTCGCGCGACCACCCCGTCGAGTGCTCGATCGGTTCCATGAGCACACCGGTCGTCGAACGGAAGGCCGACGCGGGGAGCAGCGCACCCGCCGTCACGCACGCGACTCCCCAGGCGGGATGGCGGCTGGCGGTACTCGCGGGCGGCTCCTCGTGCGGGTGGCGAGTCCTCGATGCTACGAACTCCTGACGAACCGACCTACCGCACTTCCACCCCTCGGTCCACGCCCAGCGCTGCGCCGCCGTGATGACGCTGCCCGCCTGTTCGGGTGGGCAGCAGGGCCGATGAGGTTTCTAGCGTGGAGTCATGACTTACCGTCACCTCTTCAGCTCGGAACACCGTCACACCTTCACCGCCTTCGGCGCTGGCGCCCTCACGGCGGCAGGTCTGGGCCTTGCCAAGAAGGTCACCGCGATCATGAAGACCGGCAAGGGGCATTCGGCCAAGCACCGCGCCCTCGACTTCGCGTCGGCGACCGCGCAGCCGAAGTACCCGCTCGACGCGATGAGTACCTACCTCAACGGTTTCCACTTCTACGCCGACGACATGGGCCGTCAGGTCGAGGCGACGCACTTCTGCACCCACCTGCGTCACGACCTGCATCAGTGCGTCATCTACGACAGCAACGCCGCGGACGCTCGCCTCATCGGCATCGAATACATCATCAGCGCAGAGAAATTCGCGACGCTGCCCGAGGACGAGAAGAAGCTGTGGCACAGCCACCACTACGAGGTGAAGTCGGGGATGCTCGTGGCGCCGGGCATTCCGGATCTCGCGGAGCGTTCCTACTTCGAAGATCTCGTCTCGACGTACGGCAAGACGTTCCACACGTGGCAGTACGACAAAGCCGACTTCCCGTTCGGCATCCCGCAACTCATGATGGGCTTCACCGACGACGGACAGGCCGACGAGAACGCCACGCGCGAACGCGACGAGCGCCTCGGCGTCTCCACGCCCGACAAGCGACGCGACCGCGCCGACATCCCGATGCCCGACGTCGACCCCGCCGCGAACTCGTGGCAGAGCGGACGCTCGGTGCAGACAACGCTCGAGGATGTCGACTTCACGCGCTGAGGAAGGCGGGACGTTGCCGATAAGGGCGGGTGCTTTGACTGCAGGCGCTCCTCGTCCCGCGGGAGCAGATGCTGTCGGTGCGAGCCGCTTAACGTCCCGTGTGTCGAACCCGCTCCCCTCGGCGGCTTGAGGTGAGCGTTCCCGAGTCACACAGGCTCGTCGCTCCAGGGCACCGCGTCGAGAATCGCGTTAGCTGCCTCCGGCGTCAGGACGGCCGACCAGACAACTTCACCCGGACCAGGCGCCAGGTCCGCTATCCCCGCAGGCTCCGGACCCCAGTCGTCCCCGGACACACCCGGGAGGGCCGACATCATGACCGCGAGCCTCTTCGGGTCGTAAACCTGTCTCGCAATGAAGGCAACGAATTGCTCTCCGCGATCCGCGCGGATCAGGACACCCATTGCGAAGGCATCGAAGTGTGCCATGACGATCTTCCCGCTGCGCAAGCTGCGCGCAGCGCACTGCATCATGACCGTCCGATAGGCGCGCTGCTCGGCTACGGCGCGCTCGGCAATGATTCTGCGTCGATCCCATTCCTGGGGCAGAAGCGAATCGGTGTTGATCCTGTCCTTCTTCGCTTCGCTCCAGACGCACCGGCACTCGGACTCGATTCTGGTGTAAAAGTCGCGACGCGCGCCGTCTTCCCGCCACCCAGCGGCCCCAAGCCACCACCGCGAGGATTCGTTCACGCTTCGCGTCCACCCAGCGGCATCATCGAGTCGTGCGTTCTCGTGTAGGTCCGCGTCGGTGAGGCGGGTGGCGACGCCGCGCCACCGCCCGCGCTTCACCTTGAACCAGACTCGGTCTTTGAGCACCCCGATGCGGGTGGCTCGGCCAGCAAGCATGCGGGCCGGAAGCGACTGTGCTTCCTCGACGAGCTCGTGGGCCAGCAGATGCAGGGGAGCGTCCAACTTCGGGATCTCGATCTCGAGCGAGTCGAGGCAACGTCGGGTGGGACGTACACCTGAATGATCATCAGCCTGCATAGCGAGAGACTAGCGAGTCCTCACATGTCAGTCGGGCAATCCACCCAGATCGTCGAGCTCCTGCGCAGAGAAGCCGCTGAGGGCCGAAACGGCGGCAGCGTCCGAACCGTTGATCTCGCGAAGAATGTTCTGCACGGAGGCGTTGATCTCGTCACGGTGGCGATCGATGTATTCCTGCACAGCAACCTCGACGACATCCTTCTTGGACGTCGAGAGGAAGTGCGCTGCGTGAGAGATGAGCGCGTCCGTCGAAGAGGACACCTTGATAGGCGCAACGGCAGGCATGAAGAGCGTCCTTTCGTGAGTTCTTGGTACCAAAGTACCATAGCGGTGAAGTTGCCTATCGCCCCGGCTCGGGGCGCGTAGGCAACGCGCCGTGTCGGGATGGGCTCGCCGCCTCTTCGCCTGACGCGTCTCGGAGCCGCTACACCGCAGCCGGGGACGAGGCGCGCTTTCGGACGATCCCCGGCACGTCGGCGCGCAGAAAACCTCGTCGCCTAACCCGGCCGCGCCCCCGTAGCGTGAGGGAGAGCGCTCAGGCGCTCCCAGACCCGCCCGTACCCGTCCTGCTGGAGGCGCGATGTCGACCTGGTGGCACGACCACAACGCCTACTGGCGCGCTCATCCCGACGAATCAACCGAGAATCCATGCTTTCCCGATCATCTGGTGAGCCTGCTCGATGCCGTGGAGGCCTGCTTCGTGGCAGCGGGCGGCTCCTCGGCTTGGCCGGACCCACACGCAGACCCCAGCTCGCCGGGCGGCTGCAGCGCTCCCACCGACGACGAGTACAGCCGCCTCACCCACCCCGAGCGCTACGTCATCCTCGAGGTTCGCGTGCGGGCCTGGATGGACGCCCTCGCCCAACTCGGTCTCGCTCACGTGGCACCACACGGAGCTGGACCACTGCCGACTCAGGGGCAGGCAACAACACCCTGTGCCTCCGCCGACGAGAGTCGCCCTCGCGCCGCGGATGCCGGCCTCGATGGACGCGATGGACTCGGCCAACACGACCATCTCGTCGAACCGAGCCCAGTGGGTGAGCGTGGCGAAGGTGGCCCGGCGTGGCCGAATTGTCCGCGACAACCGTCGGTGGTGTGGATGGCCATCCCGCACGAGAACGCGCCGACCCTACGCGTAGCGGCGTGGCCCCTGGACGAACTCGGCACTCAGGTCGAGGTGGGTTTGAGCGACCCGATCGTCATCATCGATCGTGTGCCCGATTGCCCCTGCGACGCATGCGATGACGGTTCGGCTGATCTCTTGGAAGGTCTCGACCGGACGTTGCTGTCGATCGTCGACGGCTCGATCGAGGTCGTCGCGACCGGAGGTGTCCGGCGCGAGCGCAGCGCATGGGACGGCTCATCGGGAAGCGACTGGCTCGGTCAGGGTGACTACGCCGTCCGAGGAGCCTCATGGTTTCCCGGTCGTGAACCCCTGCCGCTCATCACGCCGATGACGTGATGACGTTCGGGCGACGCCCAGGCCCCGCTGTGGCTGACCCTGACGACAACCCGACGCGGCGGTCGCCCAGTTCCGGTCAGGCTTGCGGCGTCGATTCTGCGGCTTCGTATCGCTCCGGCTGTTCGAGGCACAGGCAGAAGGGATGCCCGTCCGGGTCGGCGTACACACGAAAATCGGCGTGGGCACTCTCGTCCTCGAGGAACGTCGCACCCAGGCTGAGCGCATGCGCGTGCGCCGCCTCGTATTCAGGCACGTGGAAATCCACGTGCGCCTGCTGCGGCACGGTGTTGGCCGGCCAGGTCGGAGCCACGTAGTCGGGCGACAACTGAAACGAGAGTCGCTGACCGGTGGGGTACTGCGTCTCGACCCAGTCGTCGCTGCGGTACGTGACGCGCCCGCCTGCGAGGTTGCAGTAGAACGCGGCGAGACGCTCAGGGTCAGGCGTGTCGATGGCGACGGAA
>NZ_JAGTHU010000015.1:0-91843 GCF_019895135.1 Dermacoccus sp. Tok2021 | reverse complement strand
GCGATCTTCTGCGGGTTTCGAGGCTCAGCCGACGTCAGCGCAGCCCCGTGCGGCGCTCGCGCGCCAACTCGATGAGGTCGGTGATGAGCTCGGTGTATCCGAGACCACTGGCGTTCCACACCTGCGGGAACATCGAGACCGGCGTGAAGCCCGGCAGCGTGTTGATCTCGTTGAGGTACAGCGTGCCCTCGGGCGTGTAGAACCAGTCGACGCGCGCGAGACCCTCGCAACCGGCGGCGTTGAACGCTGTGATCGACAGTTCCTTGATGCGGGCGGCGTCGTCGGCCGGGACGTCGGCCGGGCACGACAGGCGCAGCCCGTCGTCGTTGAGGTACTTGGCCTCGAAGTCGTAGAAGTCGTGCGCGCCGATCTCCTCGATCTCACCGAGTTCAGACGCTCGCGGCAGGTCGCTGCCGTGGCCTTCGAGCACGCCGCACTCGACCTCGCGGCCGACGATGCCCGCCTCGACGACGACCTTCGGGTCGCTCCGGCGTGCCATCTCGATGGCCGCCTCGAGCTCGTCCGGGCCGTTCACCTTCGAGATTCCGACCGACGAGCCCGCACGCGCGGGCTTGACGAAGACCGGCCAACCCAGCGACGCGACGGCGTCCATGGCTGCGGCCTTGTCGCGGCGCCACTCCTTGTCGGTGATGACGGTGTACGGCCCGACCGGCAGACCGGCGGCCGCGAAGACGACCTTCATCATGTGCTTGTCCATCATGACGGCCGACGCCGTCACGCCGGAGCCGACGTAGTGCAGGTCGGCCAGTTCGAGCAGCCCCTGCAGGGTGCCGTCCTCACCGAACGGGCCGTGCAGCAACGGCAGGACGACGTCGACCGAGGTGAGCGCCTCGGGGGTCTCGCCCGGCTCGAGCACGAGGATGTCGTGCTGCTCCGGCGACGGCGCGACGAGCACCTCCTTGCCGGAGCCGCTCTTCACCTCCGGAAGCTGCTTGTCCTTGATGGCGAGCGCCTCGACGTCGTCGGGCATGAGGACCCACTGACCGGTCTTCGTGATGCCGATCGGCACGACCTCGTAGCGGTCGCGATCGATCGCCGCGAGGACACCTGCGGCCGTGGCACACGAGATGGCGTGCTCGGAGGAGCGTCCACCGAAGACGACGGCGACGCGGGTGCGGGTCTGGGAAGTGCTCATCGTCTGTCACTCTAGCCGTCCACATGCCGCAACCTGCGAACCTCGCACCGACGAGCCGTGCCAGGCTCGACGTCATGACAGGTGATCCTTCTCGACCCCTCGCACCTGCGACCCGCCTCGTCGGCTCGGGCCGTCCCCCACGCTCCCCCGGCGCCTCGGTGAGTCCCGAACTGGCGATGACGTCGACGTACGTCGCGGGCGGCGACGTCAACTACGCGCGCGTCGGCAACCCGACCTGGAGCGCCTTCGAGACGACGCTCGCAGCGCTCGAGGGTGACGACTCCACTCGCGCGCTCGCCTTCGCCAGCGGGATGGGCGCCATCAGCGCCACACTGTCCCTCCTGCCGCACGGCGGAACGGTGCTCGCGCCGCGCCACTTCTACAACGGCACCTCAGGGCTGCTCGAGACGTGGGTCGCAAGCGGTCGCGCTCGCCTCGTCCGCATCGATCTGTCCGACACCTCGGCCGTCGAACGAGCCCTGACGGACGGCGTCGACGTCGTGTGGATCGAGTCCCCCGCGAACCCGACGCTCGAGACCTGCGACGTCGCCGCCGTGACGAGGTGCGCGCACGCCGCGGGCGCTCTCGTCGTCGAGGACAACACGTTCAACACCCCGCTCGGCCGCCGTCCGCTCGACGACGGGGTCGACGTCGTCGTCCACTCGGTGACGAAGTACCTCGCCGGACACAGCGATGTCCTCCTCGGCGCGGCGGTGACGAACGATTCCTCACTCGCCGAACGACTGCTCACGGCGCGCACCCTCGGTGGCGCGATCCCCGGGCCGTCCGAGACGTGGCTCGCGCTGCGGGGCATGCGCACGCTCCATCTGCGCTGGGAGCGGGCCTGCGCGAACGCGGCCGAACTGGCCGCGCGCCTGGAGCAGCACCCGAACGTCGTCCGCGTCCGCTACCCCGGCACCGGAGCCATGATCGCCGTCGAGGTGGACGGCGGCCAGTCGGCAGCGAGCGCCGTCGAGGACGCCATCGACGTGTGGCTGCCCGCAACGAGCCTGGGCGGCGTCGAGTCGATGCTGGAGCGCCGCCGTCGCCACGCCCTCGAGCCCGAGAGCGTGCCGGAGAACCTCCTGCGGCTCTCCGTCGGTGTCGAGGACGTCGACGACCTGTGGCGTGACCTCGACGCCGCCCTCACAAGATCCAGCGCCTGAGTCCGACCAACCTCGAGCCTCAGACGCGCTCGCTCTTGCGCGAACGCGACATGAGGGCGCGGACCATCTCGTCGGGCGTCCAACCCTCGTGGAGGATGGCGTGGACGCCTTCGACGATCGGCATGTCGACGTGGACGCTGCGCGCCAGCTCGAGGATCGAGCGGCACGACTTGACGCCTTCGGCGGTCTGGTTGGTCGCGGCAGTGATCTCCTCGACCGTCTTACCCTCCGACAGCGCGAGGCCGAACTGGTGGTTTCGCGACAGACGTGAGCTGCAGGTGGCCATCATGTCGCCCACGCCGGCGAGACCGAGGAACGTCTGCGGGTCGGCTCCCAGCGCGACACCGAGACGCGCCGTCTCGGCAAGTCCGCGGGTTAGCAGAGTGGCCGTCGAGTTCTCCCCCATACCCAGGCCGTGCGCCATGCCCACGCTCAGGGCGATGACGTTCTTCACCGCGCCGGCGATCTCGGTACCCACGACGTCGGCGTTGGTGTACGGCCGGAAGTACGGCGCCGCGCAGGCTTCCGCCACCTTCGAACGCACTCCGTGACGTGACGCGGCGACGACGGCCGCCGCGGGCTGCTTGTCGGCGACCTCCTTGGCCAGGTTCGGCCCCGAGACGACGACCACCCGGTCGGCGGGAACCTCCGCGACCTCTTCCATGACCTCGGTCATCCGCTTGAGGGTTCCGAGCTCGATGCCCTTCATCAGCGACACGAGCGGCGCGCCGTCCGGGATGTGTTCGCGCCAACCCTCGAGGTTCTCGCGCAACGTCTGCGACGGCACCGCGAGAACGAGGATGTCGGAGCCGTCCATCGCCTCTGCGACATCACTCGTGACATGCACACGGTCGGGCAGGCGCAGGCTCGGCAGGTAGTCGTCGTTGACGCGGGTCGTCTCGATGGCTTCGGCGAGTTCGGGGCGTCTGCTCCACATCGTGACGTCAGTGCCCGCGTCCGCCATCACCGCGGCGAACGCCGTTCCCCAACTTCCCGATCCCATGACCGTGGCCTTGGTCATCGTGCGCCTTCCGTTCGACTCGAGCGCGATCGCACGCGCGGGTTGTCCAGTGGTGTCGTCGTCGGGGACTCGCCCCGGATCTCGACGAGAAGCTCCGTGATGGCCGCCATGACCCGAGCTGTTGCCTCGGTGAGCACCTCGGCGTCAAGTGGCCGCGCTCGCAGGTCGTCGAGGTCGACGGGCGGCCCGGCACTCACCGTGACGTCGTGGCGGCGAACCACCGCGCTCGGCAGCGACTTCAGGGCGTTGCGCGTTGGGGGCAGGATCCGCTCGGGACCCCACATGGCGACGGGCACCAGCGGACACCCGGTCGTCAGCGCAATGCGAGCGGCCCCTGACTTTCCGGCCATGGGCCACAGGTCGGGGTCGCGCGTGAGCGTTCCCTCGGGCAGGAGGCAGACGATCTTGCCCGACTCCACGGCGTCGACGGCAGCGGAGAAGCTGTCAGCGGCCCGCGCTGTGCCTCGGTGGACGGGGATCTGGCCGGCACGCTTGAGAAGCGGCCCCAGGACGGGCGTCGCGAAGACCTCGGCCTTGCCGAGAAAGTGCGGCAGACGCCCTGCGTGCAGGAGGAAACGACCCAGGACGAAGGGGTCGGAGTAGCTCAGGTGATTGCCCGCGATGACAGCCGGGCCGTGGTCGGGCACGTGCTCGGCACCGCGCCAGGTCTCCCGCAACCACGGCGAGATCCCGGGCGCGACGACACCCGTGATGAATCGCACGACACCGTTGCGTTCACTCTCGTCGAGCGAAACGTCGGACATGGGCACCTCCTGGCTCGTGCGCAACTCTAGCCGCGGGCCGGTCCGAGGGCGGGCCGGAGCTCCGAGTCGTCGGCCACCGACCGCAGAAACACACCGGACGGTCCTCCTGGGCATTCGTCCGCGAAATCTGCGAGCATTCAAACCGTGCAGAACCGATCGTCCACCTGGAGCATCGTCCTCGCGTTCAGCGACGGTCGAAGCCTCGCCGCGCCCCGCACCGTCGACCCCGTCGCGTGGGCTCGAGCGAGCGCCCTCGACACGATCGACGCCGTGAGCGCTGCCGTCGAACCTGCCAACCTTCTCGTCCTCAGCGATGACGAGGCCGTGCGAACCGGCGCGACGGAAGCAGGGGCTCACGCACGCGAACAGGGCCGCGATCTCAACGCCGCACTGACTGCGGCGCTCGCCGACTGGGTCAGGTCCCATCCCGAGCGCTCCGGCGCCGTGTTGCTCGGCCCGCTCCCTTACGCCGACGGCGACACGATCAGCGCTCTGCTGCGTGCTTGTGCCGCTACCGAGTCCGCAGTCGTGGTCTCCGACGACGGCGGCTCCGTCGCCATCAGCCACCACGACCCCGCACGGCTGGCTCCCCGTTTCGGTGGCTCGAGCGCCGGACGTCACCAACGCGTCGCCGTGAGTGTCGGATCGCACTTGACGGACGATCTCGCGCGCCACGTCGTCGAGGGTCGTGAACCCGTCGGCTCACGCACCGCAGCCCTCGAACGCTCGACGACGAAGGGAGCATGAGCATCGTGCAGGAACAGGCGAGCGTCCACCGCTTCGATCCCGAAACACTCACCGGCGAGGTCATCACCGACAACGGCCGGGTGCTGGCCTTCTCCACCGAGGCGTTCATGCGCAGCAGCCTGCGCACGCTCCGTGTCGGTCAACGCCTCAACGTCGACATGGGCCCCGACGGTATTCGCCGACTGTGGATCGATGGAATCGGCGCCGGACAAACCATCCGCTGACCTCGACCGGAGTACTGGGAGAACGAAAGAAGGACCCCGAGACCAAGCCGGTCTCGGGGTCCTTCTTCGCTGTCAACGCTCAGCGCGAGGCGCTGGCACGTCCACCCGCATTACCGGTACGCGGAAGCTTGTCCGGGTCCGCAGTGACGACCTTGAAATTGGTGCCGGGGGTGAACTTCGGCACGGCGGTGGCGTCGATGTGGACAGCCTCGCCCGTACGCGGATTGCGACCGGTGCGCGCGGCGCGATCGACGCGCTCGAACGTTCCGAACCCCGTGATGCCGACCTTGTTCCCCGCTGCGACCTCACGGATGATGACGTCGACGACTGCCTCGACAGCCTCCAGTGCCGCCCTCTTGCTCCCGAGTCGCTCCTCGAGACGGTCGACAAGGTCTGCCTTGTTCATTCCTCCACCCTTCACTGGCGTGCATTGCCCCGCGAAACCTCGCAATGCGCAGATATAGATTAAATTACCCACAAGGGTGGAGCATCGTCCATCCGACGCGTGCTGATCGAACGCCGCTTCACGCGAGCGCGAAAGACCCGGACTGCCGCACCATCCGCGGTAGAAGGTGAAGAATCGCCGACATCGTTGAGTGTGAACGTGATTCGCAAACTGTGCAAGACCTCACACTCGATTTGCCGCGCAACTTCCTTGTCGTAGACCGCTACTACCGGGATTCTTCGATCTCACCTATCGGACGCTCGTCGTCGGCTTCCAGGCCGGACGCTGAGCTTCGAACCGCTCGATGTCGCCCTCGTGACGCAGGGTCAGCGAGATGTCGTCGAGGCCCTCCATGAGGCGCCAGCGGATGTAGTCGTCCACCTCGAACGGCACGACGAGTTCGCCTGCTGTGATGGTTCGCGACTCCAGATCGACCGAGATCTGAGCGCCCGGCTCGTTCTCGAGGTACTTCCAGAGCAGTTCGACATCCCCTTGCTCGACCTGGGCCGTGAGCAAGCCCGCCTTGCCCGAGTTGCCTCGGAAAATGTCGGCAAAGCGCGAACTGATGACGACCCGGAAGCCGTAGTCCATGAGTGCCCACACGGCGTGCTCACGCGAAGAGCCCGTACCGAAGTCGGGGCCCGCCACGAGAACGGACGCGTCGCGGAAAGCGTCCTGGTTGAGGACGAACGACTCGTCCTTGCGCCAGGCCGAGAACAGGCCGTCCTCGAAGCCCGTGCGCGTCACGCGCTTCAGGTACACGGCGGGGATGATCTGGTCGGTGTCGACGTTGCTCCGGCGCAGCGGGGCGCCGACGCCCGTGTGGTGGATGAATCGCTCCATGGCAGTTTCCTCCTCGGTGCTCACAGATCGCCGGGCTCGGCGAGGGTGCCCGCGACGGCGGTGGCGGCGGCGACCTGGGGGCTGACCAGGTGCGTACGACCGCCCTTGCCCTGACGCCCTTCGAAGTTGCGGTTCGAGGTCGACGCGCTGCGCTCCCCCGGCTGCAGTTGGTCGGGGTTCATCCCCAAACACATCGAGCAACCGGCCAGACGCCACTCGGCACCGGCCTCGGTGAAGACCTTGTCGAGCCCCTCGGCCTCGGCGTCGAGGCGCACTCGCGCGGAGCCGGGCACCACGAGCATCGTCACGGAGTCCGCCACCTTGCGGCCCTTGATGACCTCCGCGGCGGCGCGCAGATCCTCGATGCGGCCGTTCGTACACGAACCGAGGAACACCGTGTCGACGCTGATCTCCTTGAGCGGCTGCCCCGGCGTCAGGCCCATGTACTCGAGGGCGCTGGAGGCGGCGGCCTTCGCCGAGTCGTCACCGAACGACTCCGGGTCGGGAACGTTCGCCGAGAGCGGGAGACCCTGACCGGGGTTGGTGCCCCACGTGACGTACGGCGACAGCGAGGCCGCGTCGATCGTCACCTCGGCGTCGAACTGCGCGTCGTCATCGGTGCGAAGCTTCTTCCACTCCTCGACGGCGGCGTCCCACTCCTCACCGGCCGGCGCGTACTCGCGGCCCTCGAGGTAGGCGAACGTCGTCTCGTCGGGAGCGATCATGCCTGCGCGGGCGCCGGCCTCGATCGACATGTTGCAGATCGTCATCCGCGCTTCCATCGACAGGCCCTCGATGGCCTCGCCGCGGTACTCGAGCACATAACCCTGGCCTCCCCCCGTGCCGATCTCGGCGATGACGGCGAGGATGATGTCCTTCGCGCTCACACCCTCGGGCAGCGCACCGTCGACGTTGATCGCCATCGTGCGGAACGGCTTGAGCGGAAGCGTCTGCGTGGCGAGCACGTGCTCGACCTCGCTCGTGCCGATGCCGAAGGCCAGGGCGCCGAACGCGCCGTGAGTGGAGGTGTGGCTGTCGCCGCACACGATCGTCGCGCCGGGCTGCGTCAGGCCGAGCTGCGGGCCGATGATGTGCACGATGCCCTGCTGGGCGTCACCCATCGGGAACAGGCGGACGCCGAACTCCTCACAGTTCTTGCGCAGCGTTTCGACCTGCGTGCGACTCACCGGGTCGGAGATGGGGCCCGGCGTCGTGGGGACGTTGTGGTCCTCCGTCGCGAGCGTCAGATCGGTGCGCCGCACGGCGCGTCCCGCGAGACGAAGGCCGTCGAACGCCTGCGGACTCGTCACCTCGTGAAGCAGGTGAAGATCGATGAAAAGCAGATCGGGTTCGCCTTCGGCGCTGCGCACGACGTGCTGCTGCCACACCTTCTCGGCCAGCGTTTTCCCCACGCGTCCTCCTTCGAATCACCGGGCCGTCCGACCCGCGAGACAAATGCCGTTGCTCAAGCGTTACGCTTTCTGCTGGCCTTTGAACTTGCGTCTCGCGTCATGAGACTGCAATATCAGAACATGGACAACTCTAGTGGAGTCGGCGTTCTCGACAAGGCTGCGATCGTGCTTTCGGCGCTCGAAGCCGGTCCGTCCACCCTGGCTCAGCTCGTGGCGGCCACCGGCCTGGCCCGCCCCACCGCTCACCGCCTGGCCGTGGCTCTCGAACACCACCGCCTCGTCGCACGCGACATGCAGGGTCGCTTCGTGCTCGGCCCGCGCCTCGTCGAACTCGCTTCCGCGGCGGGTGAGGATCGCCTCCTCGCCGCCGCCGGCCCGGTGCTCGGGGCTCTGCGTGACCACACGAACGAGAGTGCGCAGCTCTTCCGCCGTCAGGGCGACCAGCGCATCTGCGTCGCCGCCGCGGACCGCCCCATGGGTTTGCGCGACTCGATTCCCGTCGGCGCAACCCTGTCCATGCAGGCCGGTTCGGCAGCCCAGGTGCTTCTCGCGTGGGAGGAGCCCGACCGCCTGCACCGCGGCCTCCAGGGCTCGAAGTTCACCGCCACGATGCTCTCCGGCGTCCGCCGTCGCGGCTGGGCCCAGTCGGTGAGCGAGCGTGAGCAGGGCGTCGCGTCGGTCTCCGCGCCCGTTCGCTCCCCCAGCGGCCACGTCATCGCGGCCGTGTCGATCTCCGGCCCCGTGGAGCGCGTCTCCCGCCAGCCCGGCCGCCTGCACGCCGCCACGGTGGTCGCCGGCGCCAACAAGCTCACGGAGGTCTTGGCTCGCGCCGCCGCTCAGCAGACGAGCCAAGTCACGCCACCTGCTCCGCGCTCCTGAACCCAAGCCTGCAATAGGGCACGACAAAGGGCACCTTTCTCTCGACAAATCATGAGAAAGGCGCCCTTTGTTCGCGCGAGGAAAGAATTGCACGTACAGACAAAGAATCCCCGTCACTTGCGTGACGAGGATTCTTTGTCTCAATGTAGCCCCGACGGGATTCGAACCCGCGCTACCGCCTTGAGAGGGCGGCGTGCTAGGCCACTACACAACGGGGCCATGGCCTGCCTATGCCTTGCGGCTTTCAGCAGCGAGGAAAACTCTAACCGAAGTTATCGATTTCCCGAAATCACTCGACGAGCGCGCGATCGAGATCGCCATTCTGCGCCAGTGATTTGCGCTGGGGTACCAGGACTCGAACCTAGAACAAATGAACCAGAATCATCCGTGTTGCCAATTACACCATACCCCAAGGGGGTTTCAGCGAACGCGCGCCCCGGCCTTGTGGGCCTCGGCCTTCGTTCCCCGAACCGAGTGAAAACTTTACCGAACGTTGGCCCAGGCGCCAAATCGGCGCCCGGTGCCGCTCCCCCGCTCCGGCCCGACCCATCGAGGGGCGGGGCCGGAGCGGGCTACGGCAACGTCAGAGCGTGGCGCGCAGAGCCTTGAGGCGCTCCATCGTCGAGTGCTTGCCCAGAATCTCCATGGACTCGAACAGCGGCGGCGAGATGCGCTGACCGGAGACCGCCGTGCGCAGCGGACCGAACGCGAACTTCGGCTTGATACCGAGCCCCTCGACGATCGCTTCACGCAGCGCCGCCTCGATGCGCTCGTGCGTCCACTCGACGTCGCTTCCGTCGGGCTTGCCGAGCGAGCCGGAGATCGGCTCGAGCGCCTCGATGGCGGCGTCGATGACCTGCGGAGCCGTCTCCTTTAGCTGCGCGCGGGCGTCGTCCGCGATGGGAAGCTCGTCGTCCTTGCAGAAGAACGGCGCCACGAGGGCCGTGGCCTCCGACAGCAGGTTGATGCGTGTCTGGATCTGCTCGGCGACGAGGTTGAGACGCCCGAGCTCCGGCAGCGACGGCTGCTCCGACAGCACGCCGTCCTTGACGAGGAACGGCAACAGACGCGTGGCGAACTCGCGCGTCGGCAACTCGCGGATGTAGTGGCCGTTGAGCCAGTTGAGCTTGTCGAGGTTGAAGATCGGCCCGACGGTGTTGACCTTGCTCCACTCGAAGTTCTTGCTGAACTCCTCGAACGTGAAGACCTCGCGCTCCGAACCGTCCGTCTCTATGACGGGTGGGTAGCCCAGCAGGGCGAGGAAGTTGAGCAGAGCTTCGGGGAGGTAGCCCTGCTCCTTGAACCACGTCAGGCGCGCCCAGGGGCTCTTGCGCTTGGAGATCTTCGCCTTCTTCTCGTCGCGCAGCAGCGGCATGTGCGCGAACTTCGGCGGCTCGAGGCCGAGGCCGTGGTAGAGCAGGATGTGCTTCGGCGTGGAACTGATCCACTCCTCGCCGCGCACGACGTGGGTGATGCCCATCTCGTGGTCGTCGACGACGACGGCGAGGTGGTAGGTCGGGAAGCCGTCTGCCTTGAGGATGACCTGGTCGTCCGGGCGGGGAGCCTTGACCTCCCCGCGGATGAGGTCGGTGAAGGTGAGCGGGGCGTCGTCCGGCACGAACATGCGCACGACGGGGTTGTCGCTGAATCCCGGCTCCTTGGAACGCTCTTCGCGCGTCTTGCCGTAGCACATGCGGTCGTATCCGGTGGGCAGCTTCTGCTTCTGCTGGAACTCGCGCATCTCCGCCAGGCGCTCGCTCGTGCAGTAGCAGTAGTACGCCTTACCCTCGTCGAGAAGCTTCTGGACGTACGGCTTGTACGTGTCGAGGCGCTCACTCTGACGGTAGGGCGCATACGGGCCGCCCTTGTCCGGGCCCTCGTCCCACGTCAGGCCGAGCCATTCGAGCGTGTCGAAGATCTGCTGCTCGGAGTCGGCCTGGAAACGGGCGCGATCGGTGTCCTCGATGCGCAGGACGAACTTGCCGCCCTGCTGGCGCGCGAACGCCAGGTCGAACATCGCCATGTAGGCGGTGCCGACGTGCGGATCGCCGGTCGGGGACGGGGCGACGCGGAGGCGGACCTCGTCGGGCGTCGCGGGCTCGATGGTTGCAGCAGTCTTGTCGCTCATGATGCTCCCATCGTAGTGGTCGCCCCGGAGTCAGGCCTTGCGCATGACCGCCAGGGTCAGCGATTCCGACATCCACGTGAGGAAGTCGTAGTACGCGGCGAGGAGATCCTCGGGCGAGTTCGGTGCGTCCTCACGCTCCACCTGGCGCGACAGCGCCTCGGCGTCCTCATCGGTACGCAGGCCGAGGCGTTCGGCGAGTACCAGCCGGACGTCGGTCAGAGCCATCATCATGGCGCGCGCCGACGCTTCGTCGAGGACGACCTCACGGGAACCGTCGCTCAACCCGTCCTGCAGGTTGTCGTCGTTCCCCTCTCGTTCCCCGGCATCGTCCCGCTCATCCCGGGCGGCCGGGTCGTTCGCGCGCTCGTAGACGTCGTCCGCGATCGCCGCGGCCTGTTCCTCGTCGACGAAGCCCTCCTCGAGGGCGCGCATGGCGATGTCGAGATTGCGCAGCTTCCCGTCGCGCAGCGTCGATTCGGTGAGGCGGCGAAACTCAGATGCCGCGGCGTCGTCGTTCTTGACGCCGTCGGGCAGCAGTCGACGTAGGGCCGGGCCCTGCGGCGCCTCCCGCTCGGCCATCGAACGGCTGAGGGCTGCGAAGAGGTCGTCGTGGGTGTCGCCGTCACTCGGCGCGCCCTTCTCGTCCGTCTCCCCCGCGTCCTCGCTGCCATCCGACAGGAGCACACTCGTCTGGTACATGAGTTCGATGACGAGCGATCGCTCCACGTCCTCGAGGAAACCGATGATGCGAGCGCCGTCGTCCGGGTCGCGGGTGAACGCCTGAGCCATCAGCCCTCCTGCTGGTAGGTCGCCCACAGGCTGTAGCCGTGCATGGCGATCGTGTCGGCCTCCATCCGCTCGCGCGAGCCCTTGCTCACGACGGCGCGGCCCTCGGTGTGAACCTGCATCATGAGCCGCTCGGCCTCGGCCTCGGAGTAGCCGAAGTAATCCTGGAAGACGAAGCTGACGTAACTCATGAGGTTGACGGGGTCGTTCCACACGAGCGTGACCCACGCGCGTTCACCGCTCTCGTGCGGTTCGCTGCGGGTCAACTGCTCGGTCAGCTCGTCGAAATCGATGTCAGGGGGCGCGATCGACACGCCCTCCACTCTAGAGTTCTTCACGTGACTTCCAACATCTCGCCCTCGACGGCCCTGTTGACCGACCACTACGAGCTCACGATGCTCCAGGCGGCGCTGCGTTCCGGCGCGGCCGAGCGCCGCAGCGTCTTCGAGGTCTTCGCTCGCAGGCTGCCCGACGGCCGCCGGTACGGCGTCGTGGCAGGAACCGGACGCTTCCTCGAGGCCCTCAAGAACTTCCGCTTCACCGACGCGGAGATCGACGACCTGCGCGAGCGGGACGTCGTCGACGAAAGCACGCTCGAATGGCTCGCCGACTACCGCTTCTCCGGTGACATCTACGGCTACCTCGAAGGCGAGTGCTACTTCCCCGGGTCGCCCCTTCTCGTCGTGGAGTCGACGTTCGCCGAGGGCGTCCTGCTCGAGACCCTCGCCCTGTCGATCCTCAACCACGACTCAGCCGTTGCCGCAGCGGCCTCCCGCATGACGTCGGCCGCAGCGGGCCGCCCCTGCATCGAGATGGGCTCGCGGCGCACCCACGAGGAGGCCGCCGTGGCCGCCGCGCGTGCGGCCTACGTCGCGGGCTTCGCCACCTCGTCCAACCTTGAGGCCGGGCGGCGCTTCGACGTACCGACCGCCGGCACGTCGGCCCACGCCTTCACGTTGCTGCACGACGACGAGCGCGAGGCCTTCACCGCGCAGGTCGAATCGCTCGGCAAGAACACGACGCTGCTCGTCGACACCTACGACGTGACGAACGCCGTGAACATCGCCGTCGAGGTTGCCGGGACGGAGCTCGGTGGCGTCCGCCTCGACTCGGGCGACCTGCTCGTCCAGGCCCGCGAGGTACGCGCCCAGCTCGACTCGCTCGGCGCGAAGAACACGAAGATCGTCGTGACGAGCGACCTCGACGAGTACGCGATCGCCGCCCTGGCGGCCGGCCCGGTCGACGCTTACGGCGTGGGCACCTCGCTGGTCACCGGCTCCGGCGCCCCGACGGCCGGCATGGTCTACAAACTGGTCCAGCACTCCGACGACAACGGCGAGATGATCGACGTCGCGAAGAAGAGCAAGGACAAGATCTCCGTCGGCGGGCGCAAGTGGGCACTTCGTCGCCGCAACACCGAAGGGGTGGCCGAGGCCGAGATCATCGGCATCGGCACGAAGCCTCAGGACGACGGCGACGACCGCGAGATGCTCGTGCAGCTCGTCCAGGGCGGCGAGGTCATCGTTGCCACCGACGCGAAGACGGCCCGCGAGACCCACGAGCGCTCCCGCGCGGAACTGCCCGCCACGGTGCACCAGATGTCGCGTGGCGAAGCCGTCATCCCGACGCGTTACGAGGGGCGAGGCGTATGAGCGACACCGGCCGCGCCCTCGTCGTCGTCGACGTGCAGAACGACTTCTGCGAAGGCGGCTCTCTGGCCGTGGCCGGCGGCGCCGGTGTGGCGGAGGCGATCGCGGATTACGTGGCGCTCTCGTCCTACGACACGCTCGTCGCCACGCAGGACTGGCACGTCGACCCGGGCTCTCACTGGAGCGAGACACCCGACTACCGCGACACCTGGCCCGTGCACTGCGAGGTCGGCACGCCCGGCGCCGAACTGCACCCCGCGCTCGAACCGGTCGAGGATCGCTTCGACGCTCGCTTCCGCAAGGGCCAGTTCGAGGCTGCCTACTCCGGTTTCGAGGGCCACGACGACCTCGACGGCAAGGGCCAGGGACTGGCCACGTGGTTGCGGGGCGCAGGCGTGGGTGAGGTCGACATCGTCGGCATCGCCACGGATCACTGCGTGCGCGCAACCGCGCTCGACGCCGCGCGCGAAGGTTTTCGCACCCGCGTCCTGCTCGGGATGACGGCGGGCGTCGCGCAGGAGACCACCCACGCCGCGCTCGAGGAGTTGCGCACGGCCGGCGTGGAACTGGTCGGCACACCCGTGGTCAACGGCTGACCGTCGGAACATTGACGAAGGGCGGCTTCCCGGTGGGGATCCGCCCTTCGTCAATGAGGTGTGTACGTCGTCAGCGAGTGCGACGAACCTCGCTCTTGACCGCGAGGTCGTGAAGCCCCTGACGCTTGGCGTTGCTCAGAGCCCAGAGGATGATGAGCGCCTGGAGGAATCCAGCGACGCCGGAGAAGATCGCAACGAGAGCGAGCGCGTCCGGGCCCCACTTCATGAGCGCGCGCAAAGCCGCCCGTCCGAGCGGCAGACGCTCCTTGGCCCCCTGGGCCGTCCCCGCGGGGACCACGGTGATGCCGAGCGCGCGCTTTCCGACGGTGGCGCCACCGGCGAAGTGCGTCATGAGCACCTCGTACACGAACAGTGCCGCGACGAGCGCACCCGCGAGCGCGAGCGGCGGCGTCATGAGGTCGGCCGGGATGGTCGGCATCTGCTCCCCCGCGGAGGCCGCGGACATGAACGTGTCGACGTACTCCTGCATCTGCGTCATCCAGTCGCCGAGAAACGGCAGGACGACGAGCGACACCGGCAGCGAGACGACCAGTCTGTCGAGGAAGGTCGCGAGGATGCGGCGGATGAGCCCCGAGGGTTGACCGGCGGTGTTACCGAACGGCGCCGTGCCCGGCTGGGAGCCCTGGAACTGCGGGCCGTGGAACTCGTCGCGGCGCCCCGCCTGCTCGGGGCCCCAGTGCGCGGGGTAGGTGCGCGGTTCACCGTCACGGCGTGGCGGCTCCTCGACGTGCTGAACGGGCCGGGCCTCACCGACGTGGTCGAGACCGGGGCGCAGCTTCGGCATGGTGCGGTCGCTCCACAGAATGCCGTCCCAGTAGCGAAGCTGGGTGTCGTCGTCGGGGTCGTCGTACCAGCCGGAGGGGCGCTCGTTCATGCCCCTAGCCTAGGTGCCGCAGGAGCCTGCGCCGGACGCCCCGTCTAGCGGCGGCCGACGAACCACCGTCGGATGAGCTCGATCCGAGCGCTCACCTGCTCCGACGAGGCGCGGTCGAGCGTCGGCCCGCCGCACTGCTGACGCAGGTCGTTGTGGATGACGGCGTGGGGCTGACCGCTCTTGCGCGCGTACTGCGCGACGAGCCCGTTGAGCTCCTTGCGTTGGTTCGCGAGGGCTCGGTGGGCGGCCACCGGCTCGTCGTCGTCCCGGCGCTTGCGGCCGGACTTCACGAGCTTGTCCTGACGCTGTCGCAGCAGTTTGGAGACCTGATCGGGCTCGAGAAGCCCCGGCAGGCCGAGGTACTCCTGTTCGTCCTCGGTGCTGACCTCGAAGCCCATGCCGAACTGCTCGGCGTCGAAGAGGACGTGATCGAACTCCGCCTCGGATTCGAGGGCTTCGAACGAGCCGTCGTCGAGCAGGTCGCCGGAGGCCTTCTCCTCGCGGTTGGCCGTGGCGAGCAGGCCCTCCTCCTCGGACCACATGGCGTCCTCGGGGCTCTCCCCCGGCCTGCTCGGCCGGTCGAGCGCGTGATCGCGCTGTTCCTCGAGACGTGCTGCGTGTTCGAGGATGATCGGCACGGTGGGCAGGAAGACCGACGCCGTCTCGCCCCGCTTACGAGCGCGCACGAAGCGGCCGACGGCCTGGGCGAAGAACAACGGCGTCGAGGTGGAAGTGGCGTAGACCCCCACGCACAGACGCGGAACGTCGACACCCTCGGACACCATGCGCACCGCGACCATCCACCGCTCGTCGCTCTTCGCGAAGTCCTCGATGCGGGAGCTGGCCCCGAGATCGTCGGACAGGACGACGGTGGGCTTGGAGCCCGTGATCGCCTCGAGGGTTCGCGCGTACGCCCGTGCCGCAGTCTGATTGGAGGCGATGACCAGCCCACCGGCATCGGGCACGTGGCGGCGCACCTCTGACAGGCGCTTGTCGGCAGCCTGGAGAACTGACGGGATCCAGGCGCCGTTGGGGTCAAGGGCCGTGCGCCACGCACCGGCGACGGCGTCCTTCGTCATGGGGGTGCCGAGGCGCGCGGCGATCTCGTCGCCCGCTCGCGTTCGCCACCGCATATTGCCGCCATAGGCGAGGAAGAGCACCGGCCGCACCACGCCGTCCGCGAGTGCCTCCGCGTAGCCGTAGGCGTAGTCGCTCGCACTGCGCCGAATACCTGCAGCGTCGTGTTCGTAGCGCACGAAGGGAATGGGGCTGGTGTCGCTGCGGAACGGTGTTCCGGTGAGGCAGACGCGTCGAGTGGCGCCGTCGAAGGCGACACGCAGAGCATCGCCCCAGCTCTTGTTGTCACCGCCGTGGTGTACCTCGTCGAGGATGACGAGCGTGCGCGTGCGCTGCGTGCGGATGCGGTGCACCTCGGGGTTGCTCGCCACGCCCTGGTAGGTGAGCGCGACACCGTGGTAGTCGGATGCCTCGTCGACCTGGCGGTTGGTGAACTTCGGGTCGATCTGAATACCGACGCGGGCAGCGGCGTCCGCCCACTGCGTCTTGAGGTGCTCGGTGGGCGCGACGATGGTGACGCTGTCGACGATGCCACGCCCGAGCAGCTCCGTGGCGAGGCGCAGAGCGAAGGTGGTCTTACCGGCGCCCGGCGTTGCGACGGCGAGGAAATCGCGCGGGTTGGTCTCGAGGTAGCGCTGGAGCGCGCCGGCCTGCCAGGCGCGCAGTTTCCCGGCCGTACCCCAGGCTGCCCGCTCCGGAAAGGCGGGTGACAGGTGCTCTGCAGCCGAAGTACTCATAGGCGGGCAAGTCTACCGGCGACCACCGACAGCCCGGACGCCTCCGAGGGTGGCTCCGGCCACGCCGCCGAGCCCGAACGAGCCCTCAGCGAAAGGACCGCGCCAGCGGTGCCAGGAAGAGGACGAGCACCATAGGGATGGCGAATCCGTAGCGCAGCGAGTCGTTGCCGACGGCACCGGTCATCACGGCGCCGAGGATGCCACCGAGGTAGTTGAACTGGTTGAACCGGGCGATGATCGCGTCCACCTTGGCGCGCACGGCCTCGGGCTCGGACGAGGTCTGTTCACGCGCGATCTTGGCCGCTGCGGAGAAGGCGAGAGGTGCCACCGTCGCGAGACCCAGGCCGGCTACGGTGAAGCCGAGCACGGCGATGAGCGGGTGGGGCGCGAAGACCACCACGCCCAGCCCGGCGGCCCCGACGAAGGCCGCGGAGCGCACGAGATGAGCGGCGCCGAAGTGTTCTGCGAGGCGGTCACCGCAGGCGCGTCCCACGAGAGACGCGACGAGGTACGGCAACGTCGCCACGGCCACGAGCGCCGCGCCCGAACCGAAGACGTGGTGGAGGTAGCTCGGGCCCCAGGTCGTGGTGGCGGTGTCGACCGTGTAGAAGAGCACCATCGCGATCCCGACGGGCAGGATGCGGCGCCACGGCACCTTGGAGCCGTCGTCACCGATCGGGGTCACGGTGCCGGCACCGCGCACGTACGGCGCAGCGACCAGAGTGAGCGGCACGAGAACTCCGACAACCGCGACGGCCTCGAAACTCCAGTTCTTCGTGAGGAGCGCGAGCACCGTGGCTGCCACGCCACCGCACGTCCACGCGGCGTGAAACGTGGGCATGATGGTGCGCCCGTAGGAGTGCTCGAGACCGACACCCTGCATGTTGGTGCCCGCATCCGCCAGCCCGAGGGCGATGCCGTAGGCGCTCATCCCGACAGCCAGGAGCGCCACCGACGGCGCGGCCGCCATCGCGGGGACGCTGAGCACGACGAGCGCGAAGCCCAGACGCAGCGCCAGGCCACTCCCCCGTCGCGGTGCAATGCGCTCACCGAGGAGGGAACCCACACCTGCGCAGAGGACGAGCGCCAACATGAGGAGGGAGAAGTCTCCCGGGCTCAGGTCGAAGCGCTCCTGAAGCCGGGGCAGCTTCGTCGTGAGCAGGATGAAGACGAACCCCTGACCGGCGAAGGCAGCCGCGACCGCGGCGCGACGTCGACCGAGATCGGCTCGGGTGACGGAACTCATACGCGGATGGTGCCACGCCGCCACCGCACTCGCGCGCAGTTGGTCGCATGTTCGAGACTCTGCCCACGCCTCGGACGGCGCTCACTCGTCAGGTCAGTGTCGAAGAGAAAACACCAGCGGCCACCGCGTGGGTGTCCGCTGGTGGAAGCGTTGTCTACTCGCCGCCGTCCTGCGGTGCTCGAAGTCCCTGGTAGATCTCCTTACAGGTCGGGCAGACCGGGAACTTCTCGGGGTCGCGCCCCGGCACCCAGACCTTGCCGCACAAGGCGACAACCGGCTCACCCGAAAGCGCCGACTCCATGATCTTCTCCTTGCGCACGTAGTGCGCGAAGCGTTCGTGGTCGCCGGGCTCGGAGAGCTGGTGCTGCGTCTCTTCGCGTTCGAGCACGGCCGTCGACGTGCCCGGTCCGCCGAGTCCGCCCGGGTTTCCGGGGTCGCTCTGCGGCGCGTTCGGGTCGTCGATCGAGGAGTTCGTGACTGGGGCGCTCATGGCCGCCAGTGTAGACCTGGCACACAGGCACCACGGCGAAGTGCGTCCCGGCTCCCGGGGGCTCCAACTCAGTTGAGCGATGGATCGTCCGGGAACGTGGCCATGAGGTTGAGCGGGAACGGCTGGCGCCTCACGATCCGCTGCCACAGCGTGTCCGGATCGTCGTCGAAGAGGTCGCCGATCTCGTAGTCCGCCACGAACCACCATTCATCGGCGAGTTCGGCGTCGAGCTGGCCCGCCTCCCAGCCGGCCGAACCGGCGAAGACGCGCATGCCAGCTAGCTGAGCTGCCACGAGGGCCGGTGGAGCGTCGAGGTCGACGAGCGAGAGCGAACCGAACAGACGGGTCGTGCCGAGCACCTCGTCGCGGCCCGGGACATTGGCCAGGGCGATGGCCCGGTCGAGACCGACAGGACCGCCTTGGAAGAGACGGTCCGGTGCAGACACGACGTCCTGCCATCCGGGAAGCACCGAATCCACGCCGGCTTCCAACGGGAAGTCGAGGACGAGTCCCTGCGCGCCCTCATCGTCGTGGTGCAGGACGAAGACGACGCTGCGCGTGAACAGGTCGCCCTCGTCACCATCGTGCGGACGCGGCACGGCGACGAGCAGACGCCCCGTCAATGAACTCACGCGGCCATTGTGGGCCACGCACGTGGGCGGGGGCGAGCCGCCCCGCATCTCGGAGAACGGGCTCGACCCCGCCCGCACGAAGCGGACGGGGTCGAGCAACAGCACTGACGACTGCGATCAGTCGCGGCCTCCGCGGAAACCACCACGGTCGCCGCCGAAGTTCTGACGACGGTTCTGGCGCTCGAAGCCACCATCGATGTCGTCACGGTAGCTGCCACGACGGTCGTCGCGCTCGCCTCGGTAGCCACCGCGGCCACCACGACCGTCACGGTCACCGAAGCGTCCACGACCACCACGGTCATATCCGCCGCGACCACCGCGGTCGTAACCGCCCCGGCCACCGCGGTCGTATCCGCCGCGGCGACCGCGGTCGTAGCCACCACGGCCACCGCGTCCACCGCGGTCGTTGCGCGGCGAGAGCACGCGACGCAGGTCGTCCTCGGAGATCGAGCGACCCTCGGGCGTCGAACCACCGGCGGCGACGATGACGTCGTCACCCGGGCGGGCCTTCACGAGGCTGGTGTCGACACCGGCCTCGTCGAGCAGACGCTGCATCGAGCGACGCTGGTGCGGCAAGGCGAGGGTCACGACGGTGCCCTTCTCGCCCGCACGCGCCGTGCGACCGGCACGGTGCAGGTAGTCCTTGTGGTCGGCCGGCGGGTCGACCTGGAGGACGACGCCCACCTCGTCGACGTGGATGCCGCGAGCTGCGACGTCCGTGGCGACGAGCACCGGCACGCGGCCGTCCTTGAAGGCGGACAGTACGCGGTTGCGCTGGCCCTGGTTGAGGCCACCGTGCAGCGCAGCCGCCATGACGCCCTGCTCACGCAGTTCGTCGGCGACGCGGTCGGCGCCCATCTTGGTGCGGACGAAGACGACGGTGCGTCCCTCGCGGTTGGCCACCTCGGCCGTGACGACCTTCTTGTCGCGCGGCTCGATGATGAGCGCATGGTGCGCCATCGTCGTGACGGTGGCGGTGCCGTCGTCGGTCGAGTGCGTCACCGGGTCGACGAGGTACTTGTCGACGATCTTGTCGATGCCGCGGTCGAGCGTCGCGGAGAACAGCAGACGCTGACCGCCTTCGGGCACGAGGTCGAGGATCTCGGTGATGGCCTCGAGGAAGCCCATTTCGGCCATGTGGTCGGCCTCGTCGAGCACTGCGATCTCGACGCGGGAGAGGTCGGCCGCACCGCGCTCGATGAGGTCGGAGAGACGCCCCGGGGTGGCGATGAGAACGTCGACACCGCGCTCGAGGGCCGACAGCTGCGGCTCGTACGGCATACCGCCGGCAACGAGCTTGTGCTTGAGGCCCACGACGTGAACGAGCGGCTGCAGCGCGTCGCTCACCTGCATGGCGAGTTCACGCGTCGGCACGAGAACAACGGCGCGCGGCATGTGGGCGCGGGCCGGGCCGCCCTCGGCGAGGCGCGTCAGCATCGGCAGACCGAAGCCGAGCGTCTTGCCCGAACCGGTACGGCCGCGGCCGAGCACGTCCTTGCCGGCGAGGGCGTCCGGAATCGTGGCGGCCTGGATCGGGAACGGCTTCGTGATGCCGTCGCGCGCCATGCGCTCCACGAGAGCATTCGGCAGACCGAGGTCGGCGAAGGTGCGCTCGTCGACGGGCTCCGCGTCGGCTGCAGCGGCGTCGATGTCTGCCTCAGCGGTCGGCTCGGCATCCTCGCCCGGCACGACGATCGGCGCCTCGTCGGTGGGCTCGCCGCCGACGGGGTTCATCTCGTCCGTGGCGTCGATGTTGTCGACGGCCTCAGCCTTGTTCTGCTCGCCCTCGGCGCCGGGCACCTCGGAGTCGACGACACCGGCGTCGCGCACCGGGGTCTCGAACTGCGCCGACGCAGCCTGCTCGTCGATGTTGGCCGTCGCGAGCTCGTCGCCGGTCGCCACGTTCTCGATCACGGCGTCGTCGCGAAGGGTCTCGTCACGGAAGGGACGATCGGGGCGCCCGTGGCGCTCACCCTGGCGCTTGAAGCCGCGGTCGCCGCGGTCATCGCGGCGGGCGAAGCCGCCGTCACGACGGCCACCGAAGTCACGGCCACCGCGGTCGTCGCGGTTGAAACCACGGCCGTCACGACGCGCGAAACCGCCATCGCGACCACCACGGTCGTCACGGTTGAAACCACCACGACGCTCGTCACGGCCCTCGAAACCGCCGTCACGACGGCCACCGAAGTCACGACCACCACGGTCGTCACGGTTGAAACCACCGGAACGACCACCACGGTCGTCACGACGCGCGAAACCGCCATCGCGACCGCCACGGTCGTCACGGTTGAAACCACCACGACGCTCGTCGCGACCCTGGAAACCGCCCTCTCGGCGACCACCGAAGTCACGACCACCACGGTCGTCACGGTTGAAACCACCGCGTCGCTCGTCACGCTCGTCGCGGCGCTGGAAACCACCGTCACGACGGCCACCGAAGTCACGACCACCACGGTCATCACGGTTGAAACCACCACGACGCTCGTCGCGACCCTGGAAACCACCGTCACGGCGGCCACCGAAGTCACGGCCGCCACGATCGTCGCGGTTGAAGCCGCCCTCACGGCGGCCGTTGGACTCGTTGCGCGCGCTCGTGCGGCGCGCTCCCTGCTTGTCGGCGTGCGACCAGCGGGGCTTCTTGTTACCTGAATTGTTGGGCTTGGGAGCCATGAGTTCACTCACTCTCGGTTGCAAAGCACCGAAGATGAACACGCGGGCGCACCCCGTCTAAGAATGGGGGTGTCGCGATCTGTTGCGTGCCAGGTGGGTCGGCGCTGTTTCGTGGGATCTCGGCGCTCACACACACGTCGTCACCCGAAGTGCGACGCTCGTAAAACGGGCCTACTCTCACCACCACGCGCCGTCACAGGGAGTAGCTGTGCAACGCGCTCAAACCGAAAGCAAACCAACTGAACGCAAGATCAATGGTGGAGTAAGTCTACCGGACGCCGCGGCCGCGCCAGACCGCGAAGAGGCCCACAGCGGCCACGATTCCCGTGATGTCCGCCACGATGTCGCGCCAATCCGGGTCGCGATCGACCACGGGAAGCCCCTGGAGCAGTTCGCTGATCGGGGCGTAGGCGGCGAGGAGCACCGGGAGCCACGGCAGGCCTGCGACAAGGGCGAGGATCGCCACTCCCCCGAACATCCCCGCATGTGCCACCTTGTCCACGCCGACGGGCAACGATCCCTCACCCGAAGCCGGCAGATAGAGCAACAGACTCTGAAGAGCGACGGCTGCGGGCAACAGCACCCTTGCCGTTGCGCGGACGACTCTCGTGGGCGCTCGCATCGGACCAGTATGGGTGACGCGGGATCCGACCCGTGCGTCCGGTGTCGCCCAGGAGCGGCACCGGACGCACGGGTCACGACGTACACCGCCGCGCCATCCGGGGTCACTGCCCCCTGGCGCTGCCGAAGCCGAACGTGCGAAGGCTGCCGTGCCTGTGATCCGCGAAATCAATACCGGACGGACGACGCCGAGATCCTCCAACTCTCATCCTTGCGGTGCGGAAACTTCCTCCGGTCAGGAAGGTTGCACGCAGGGACGGACGTGAACGGCCATAGAGCAGAAGAGAAGCCGACGCGCACATGAAAGACGCCGCAGTCCGGACGAACCGGACTGCGGCGTAGGCACAGCGGAACAGCTGATGGGGTGGTGGAGATGGGGGGAATTGAACCCCCGTCCATCGACGGCGATCCAGGGCTTCTCCGGGCGCAGTGCGTATGAGGATTTTCTCGGCCCCACGGCTGGTACGCACACATTCCGTGACAGGCCCAGTCGAGTAAGAGTCCCGCAGCGCCCCTCGACATGACGCTGCAGCAAGTTCTCTAGCTGATGCCAGACACTGAGTCGAGAACTAGCTCAGGCTGACAGACTTCGGGCTCGCTCAGGCGGCGAGGGCGAAGTCGGTGCGCTTGGAATCGGCACCTATTGGTTTGCAGAGGGCGTTAACGAGATAACTCTGCATCCTCGGCCCGCTTCCCCTGGGACGGCGACCGATGTCGAAACCGATCATCCCCATGAGTAGCTGTTCGCACTGTGGAGTTGTGTGCGGCGTCTCGCACCGCGAAACACCACTGTAGCCATCAACGAGCGACGTCGCGACTTCATTCCGCAGCGCCGGCTCCGGCTCGCAAATGACGCACACGCCTGGGTTCACAGCTCGAGGGTGAACAGCAGCGCAGCGTCGTTGTCCGCGATTGGGGACCCGCGCTCCGCCCGCGGCGGGAGTGCACCTCTGCGGCAGACCGCGAGCGCCCTTCGCATGGGCGTGAGGCGCTGTGCGCATGTGTTCAGTATTGGTCGGTATTGCGCGCAGATTCAGGGCAGACGCGATGTGCCCGGCCGGTAGGGTTGATCCGTCCGACATCCCCGTGAACGGAGACTACTGATGTTCCGCAAGGTCCTGGTGGCCAACCGAGGCGAGATCGCCGTCCGTGCGTTCCGCGCCGCCACCGAACTCGGTGCGAGCACCGTCGCTGTGTTCCCGCACGAGGACCGTGGCAGCGAGCACCGCCTCAAGGCCGACGAGGCCTACCAGATCGGCGAGGTCGGCCACCCCGTGCGCGCTTACCTCGATGTCGACGAGATCGTCCGCGTCGCGCGCGAATCGGGCGCCGATGCTGTCTACCCGGGGTACGGATTCCTCTCCGAGAACCCACTGCTCGCCGAGGCGTGCGCCGACGCCGGCATCACGTTCATCGGCCCGCACCCGGACGTGCTGCACATGACCGGCAACAAGGCCACCGCCATCGCGGCCGCCAAGCGCGCCGGCCTGCCGACGCTGCGCAGCGTGCCACCGTCGTCCGACATCGACGAACTCGTGCGCGGAGCCGACGAACTCGGGTACCCGGTCTTCGTCAAGGCCGTCGCCGGCGGCGGCGGACGAGGTATGCGCCGCGTCGAGAAGCCCGAAGCACTGCGCGAGAACCTCGAGGCCGCGATGCGCGAGGCCGAGTCCGCCTTCGGCGACGCAACGTGTTTCATCGAGGAAGCCGTTGTCGACCCACGTCACATCGAAGTGCAGGTGCTCGCCGATCAGTCCGGCGATGTCGTCCACCTCTTCGAGCGCGACTGCTCGGTGCAGCGACGCCACCAGAAGGTCGTCGAGATGGCACCGGCGCCCAACCTCTCCCCCGAACTGCGCGAACGCATGTGCGCCGACGCCGTCGCGTTCGCTAAGGAAATCGACTACTCGTGCGCGGGCACGGTGGAGTTCCTCCTCGACCCGAGCGGACGTTACGTCTTCATCGAGATGAACCCGCGCATCCAGGTCGAGCACACGGTCACCGAGGAGGTCACGGACGTCGACCTCGTTGCCGCCCAGATGCGGATTGCCTCCGGCGACACCCTCGACGACCTGGGCCTGCGCCAGGAGGACATTCACCTGCGTGGAGCCGCCCTCCAGTGCCGCATCACGACCGAGGACCCGGCCAACGGCTTCCGCCCCGACACCGGCACCATCACCGCCTACCGTTCGGCGGGTGGCTCCGGCGTCCGACTCGACGGCGGCACGATCCACATGGGCGCCGAGGTGAGCGCCCACTTCGACTCGATGCTCGTCAAACTCACGTGCCGCGGTCGCGACTTCGCAACCGCGGTGCGTCGGGCCCGTCGCGCCCTCGCCGAGTTCCGCGTCCGCGGCGTGAGTACGAACATCCCCTTCCTCCAGGCCCTGCTCGACGACCCCGCCTTCATCACAGGACACGTCACGACGTCGTTCATCGAACAGCGCCCCGACCTGCTCAACGCGCGCACGCCGGGCGACCGCGGCACGAAGCTGCTCACCTACCTCGCCGAGACCACGGTGAACAAGCCGTACGGCGAGCGTTCGGCGCTCACCGTCACGGCCCGCGAGAAGCTGCCGAGATTCGACGTCACCACCCCGGTGCCCCCGGGCACGCGCGACCGCCTTCTCACAGCCGGCCCCGATGAGTTCGCCCGCCAACTGCGTGAGCAGACGGCGGTCGCCGTCACCGAGACGACGATGCGTGACGCGCACCAGTCACTCCTGGCCACACGCATCCGCACCCGCGACCTCGTCCACGTCGCCCCCTACGTCGCTCGCATGACGCCGGAACTGCTCTCCATGGAGGCCTGGGGCGGCGCCACGTACGACGTTGCCCTGCGCTTCCTGTCGGAGGACCCGTGGGAGCGCCTCGCCAAGCTGCGCGAGACGATGCCGAACGTTCCGCTGCAGATGCTGCTTCGCGGACGCAACACCGTCGGCTACACGCCCTACCCGACGAAGGTGACGGACGCCTTCGTCCAGGAAGCCGCGCGCACCGGCGTCGACATTTTCCGCATCTTCGACGCACTCAACGACGTCGAGCAGATGCGTCCCGCCATTGAGGCCGTGCGCGCCACCGGAACGTCGGTCGCGGAGGTCGCCCTGTGCTACACGGGTGACCTCACCTCACCGAGCGAGAAGCTCTACACGCTCGATTACTACCTCGAGCTCGCCGAGCGCATCGTCGCCGCGGGCGCGCACGTTCTCGCGATCAAGGACATGGCCGGGCTGCTGCGCGCGCCTGCCGCTCGCACGCTCGTCACGGCACTGCGTGAGCGCTTCGACCTGCCGGTGCACCTGCACACGCACGACACGCCAGGAGGTCAGCTCGCCACACTGCTCGCGGCCGTTGACGCCGGCGTCGACGCCGTCGATGTCGCAAGTGCCTCGATGTCAGGCACGACGAGCCAGCCCTCGATGTCCGCATTCGTCGCGGCCACGGACGGCACCGAGCGTGCCACCGGCCTCGATCTGCAGAACGTGTGCGATCTGGAGCCGTACTGGGAGGCCGTGCGCACGCTCTACAAGCCGTTCGAGTCCGGCCTGCCCGCTCCGACAGGCCGCGTCTACAAGCACGAGATCCCCGGCGGTCAGCTGTCCAACCTGCGTCAGCAGGCCATCGCGCTCGGTCTGGGCGACCGGTTCGAGGCGATCGAGGACATGTACGCCGCGGCGAACGACATCCTCGGCAACGTCGTCAAGGTCACCCCGAGTTCGAAGGTCGTCGGTGACCTCGCGCTCGCGCTCGTGAGCGCCGACGCGGACCCCAAGGACTTCGAGGAGAACCCGCGCAACTACGACATCCCCGACTCGGTCATCGGCTTCCTCGGCGGCGAGTTGGGCGACCCGCCCGGCGGCTGGCCGGAGCCGTTCCGCACCAAGGCGCTCGAGGGCCGCACGGTGCGCCCGAGCGTCGAAGAGCTGTCCGAGGAGGACGAGCAGGAGCTTGCTCGCGATCCGCGCTCGACGCTCAACCGTCTTCTCTTCCCCGGCCCGACGAGCGACTTCGTGCGCGCCCGCGAGCTCTACAGCGACCTGTCGGTGCTTTCGACGAAGGAGTTCCTCCACGGCCTCGCGCCGGGCCAGGAGCACGAGGTCGACCTCGAACCCGGCAAGCGCATCCTGCTGTCCGTGGTGTCCGTCTCCGAACCTGACGAACGGGGCATGCGCACGGTGCTGGCCACCGTCAACGGTCAGCTCCGTCCCGTTCAGGTGCGCGACGAGTCGGTCAAGGTCGACGTCGACGCGGTGGAGAAGGCCGACCCGAAGAACTCGGGCCACGTGCCGGCGCCGTTCGCGGGCATGGTGTCGGTCACGGTCTCCGAGGGCGACGAGGTGGAGGCGGGCGACACCATCGCCACGATCGAGGCCATGAAGATGGAGGCGTCCATCACGGCGCCCGTCGCCGGAACGGTGAAGCGCGTGGCGCTCAAGCACGAGACGCAGGTCGAAGGCGGTGACCTCGTCCTCGTCCTGGAGTGACGACCGAACAGTGCATGACGAAGGGGTGACCATCGGATTCGATGGTCACCCCTTCGTCATGCACTGGGGCGGGTCGGTCGGCTACGTCACCAGCCGCCGCCACCGCCGCCGCTCACACCACCACCGGAGAAGCCTCCGCCGCCGGAGAAGCCGCTGCCCCCGCTGGAGCCGGGCGTCGAACTGAGAGCCGCCGAGGCGGCCTCGCCGAAGGAGTCGAGGCCCGAACCGAGATCGTCGAAGCCGCTGAAACCTCCGTAGCCGCCGTACGGGATGTACCAGTACGGCATCGCCAACGGATAGCCCTGAGCTGCAGCGGCCTCGGCCACTTCACCGAAGACCTTGGCCCAGCGCTCCGCGAGCCCGAGCACGACGGCGTACGGCATGTAGCGGCTGAAGATCTGCTCGGCTTCCTCGAACTTGAACTGCTTCGCCTCGGCGGTCTTGAGGTACAGCTCGAACCCGCGTGACTGGTCGTAGACGGCAGAACCCACGGGAGTTCGCGCACCCGCACTGCGCGAGAGGAACAGCGCGAAAACGCCCGCAGCGGCGAAGCCCGCACCGAAGAGGAAACCGTTGAGGTTGAGCGCACTGGCCACGAAGAACGAGACGAGTGCTAGTGCGAAGAAACCGACGACGAGTCCCATCGCCTTCGCGCGGGAGGTGGCCGGCGACTCGTCGAACCACCCGCGTTCGAGCGTCTCGCGGTACATCCCCTCCTTGGCCTCGGCGAGGTGGCCAGAGAACTCGTTGCGCAGATCCGAGAGCTTCACCTCCGTGCCGCCGGCGAAGACGGCGTTGAGCAACGTGGCCTCGTACGGCAGGAGCGAATCACCGCCGGGCGGGTTCTGGGCGGTGAGAAGCCAGTCCTTGTCGCCGAGATCGGTCATCGTGAGGTAGCCACGCACGGACAGATCCACGATCGTGCCGGCGACGTCACGGTTGTCCGCGCTGCGGTCGATGATGGTGCCCATGAGCCCGGGCGTCGTGTCCCGCGGCGGGTCGAAACGGACGGCGACCTCCGGCTCCGGGCCACGCACGACGTCGTAGCGCTGTCCGTCGGCGGGCAGTTCACCGGGCGTCACCCCACCGAAGCGCTGATCGCCGGTCTTGCGCCGCCGCGCGAGCATCCAGGCGCCGGCAAGGCCCGCCACGCCCACGGTGCCTGCGCCGCCGACGAGGTTGAGGTTCTTGCGCGTGCTCTGGGAGAACGGACCACCCGAACCGTAGGCCTCCACCGCAGAGCCGTCCTCGAGAATCGGCGCGGTGTTCGTGAAGGCGCTCGTCGGCATGGCGGACACGATGGACATGCCCTCGCCGTTGCCCACGGAGCGCGCGGAGAAGCTGGCCTGCTCGCCGCTCGTGGCCTGGCACGTCTGCTTGGAGCCCTTCGCGCCGTAGAAGCACTTCGCGTCGTTGACGGCGGCGGGGCCCTTGAGGGTGACGTTCGCCTTGTCGATCGGAATGCCCCATTGCTGGCCGATGGCGTTGATGTAGAACTCGGTGGAGCCGTTCGGCTGCTTGTTGACGACGCCGCCGAGGCGGTAGGTGATCGTGTACTTCTGCACCCCGCTGACAGTGCGGTCGGCGTCGCCGATGCGCAGTCGCGTCGCTCCCCCGTCGGCCGACTTCTCGACGTCCGAGGGCGCACCTGTGCTGGAGGTGACCTTGACGTTCGTCAGCGGGTACACACGGTGCTTCTCGTCGTTGTAGCCCTGCGCCGTAATGATGAACCGGTCGAGCCCGTGGTGAGAGTTGTCGTCGAAGCGGACCGTGATGTTCTCCGTGACGTCGACGGCGCCGTCACGCTTGAGGTCGTAGTCGATGTCGTACGCGCTGATGCGCATGTTCTCGTTGCCGGCGGCCACTGCCGCCTGCGCCCCCGGCAGGACGCTCACCCCGACGAGCGTCGAGGCGGCGGCCAACGTCGTCAACATCCCCGAGAAACGGCTCATGCCCCTACCTTGCCATGAGCGAGGAAGGGGCATGAGCGAAGGGGCGAACGGGTCACCCGCCGCGCTTGAGGCGGATCTGCATCTCGCGCTGGGCCTCGAGGTTGTCCTGACGCTCGCGCAGCGTCTGACGCTTGTCGTGCAGCTGCTTGCCCTTGGCCAGTGCGATCTCGACCTTGGCGCGCCCGTCCTTGAAGTACAGCGACAAGGGCACGATCGTGTAGCCCTTCGACTGCGCCTTGTCGGCCAACTTGATGATCTCGGCCTTGTGCAGGAGCAGCTTGCGCCGCCGACGCGCCGAGTGGTTGGTCCACGTGCCCTGCATGTACTCGGGGATGTGGACGTTCTCGAGCCACATCTCACCGTCACGTTCGAGGACGTAGCCGTCGACGAGCGAGGCCCGACCCATGCGCAGGCTCTTCACCTCGGTGCCCATGAGGGAGAGGCCGGCCTCGACCGTGTCCTCGATGTGGAAGTCGTGGCGCGCCTTCTTGTTGTTCGCGATGACCTTCGTGCCCTTCTCCTTGGGCATGCGGCTCACCTCCTCGTCTCGTGTTCGTCCCGTACTGCGCCCGTCAGCGCGTCACCCTACCCACTTGCGTGGGTTGACCGCGACACCATTTTCTCGGGTCTCGAAGTGGAGGTGGCATCCGGTGACGCGCCCGGTCATGCCGGATACACCGATCTGCTGGCCCTTCTTGACCTTCTGCCCGGCACTGACGCGAAGGCTCGTGAAGTGCATGTACGCCGTGGTGAGCTGTACGCCGTTGACGGTTCCGTGGCTGATGTAGACGTGGTTGCCCGAGATCCCGTTGTAGTTCGCTTCGATGACGGTGCCGTCACCCGACGCGTACACGGGGGTGCCACAGGCGAACGGGTAGTCGTCGCCCTCGTGCAGCTTCTGGATCCGCAGCACCGGGTGGAACCGATAGCCGTACGGCGACACGATCGAGGACGCCGGTCCGGGTGCGGCGAGGAAGCCGCCTTCGTTCGTCAGCTTCGTGACGCTCGGGTCGAGGTTGTCGCTCGTCGAGGTGATGTTCTTGAGTCGGTTGCTCTCCGCCTCGAGGGCCGCGAGCTTCGCCTCTTCCTTCTTCTTCTCCTTGGCCAGTGACGCTCGGTCGCTCTGTTGCGTCGCCTGGACCGTCTTGAGGTCAGATTCGGCGGTGTCGGCCTGCTTCTTGGCCGCGGACGCGGCAGCCACGGCGGCGTCCTGCTTCGTCTTCGTCAGGCTCGCCTTGCGGCGGACCTCGGCAAGACGCGCGGCTTCGCTCTGCCCGGCGGCCGCGGAACTCTTGAGGTTCGTGATGACGCCCTGCTGGCGTCGCATGACGATGTCGGCGAGCGCCATGGAGCCCGTGACGTCGGTCTTCGAGGTGAGCACCTGGACGGTGAAGGTGAGGTCACCCAAGCCACCGGACTCGAAGGCGTTGCGCGCGAGACCACCGACCTGCGTCCGAGCGGCCGCCTGATCGGTGCGGTTGCGGGCGAGCGCCTTGAGTGACGCGTCCTCGTCGGCCTTCGCAAGGTCGTAATCGGATTTGGCGTCGGTCTGCTTCTGCTGCGCGCTCGTCAGTTTGGACCGTGCCGTCGTGACCTTCTTGTGAGCGGCGGCGACCGCGGCGTCGGTCTTCTTGAGCTTCGCGTCCGCGGCCGTCAGTTCCTTCGACAGGTCGTCGATCTCGGACTTGCTCGCCTTGATCTTGTCGTCGACGTCGTCGCCGAATGCCGCCGAGCCGGCGCCCAGCGTCAGGGCCGCGACGACGGCCATCGAGGCAGCCGCGCGAGAGCGTCGCGAGGAGAGTGCACCCACGTTCATCAGACCTTGAGATAACGACGCAGCGTCACCCATGACGTAGAGACAGCGAGGACGAAGGCTCCCAGGAAGAGCCAGGGGACGACGACGAGGACGTCGCTGTCACCGATGAGATTGACGAAGCCGCCGCCCGAACTCGCGAGCCCACTCACGCCGAAGTGCACCATCGCCCACAACAGGCCGGACGCGAGCACCGCACCGGCGAGGGAGGCGATGAGGACCTCCGCGACGAACGGCAGATAGATGGTGGCGCTCGAGGCACCGACGAGTCGCATGATGCCGACCTGGCGGCGGCGGGTGAACGCGACCTGCCGGATGGTCGTGACCATGAGCAGGATGGAACAGACCACCATGAGACCGGCGATGATCGCCGAACCCACACCGAGCATGTTGAGGAAGGAGAAGAACGGCGCGAGCACCTGATGCAGGTTGCTCACGTGCGCGACGCCGGGCATGCCCTGGAATCCACTCGCGATCTCGTCGAAGCGCTGCGGATCCGACAGGCGAACCTCGTAGAACGCCGGCATCGACTTCGCGTCGACGCTGCTGACGTACGGCGAGTCCTTGTACTGCTCGCGGAACATCGCGATGGCTTGTTCGCTCGTCTTGTAGTCGACCTTCGTCACGAGTGGGCGCAGGTTGTCGAGGTTGCTCTTGACCGCCTCGGTCTGGTCTGTACTCGCCTCTCCCCCGGCACACGACGCGACGTTCGTGTCCGAGTCGGTACACAGGAAGACGAAGGCGTGGACCTTCTCGTACCAGTCGCCCTTGGCCTGGTCCACCTGACGCTGGGCGAGCAGGCCGGAACCGACGAAGAACAGCGAGACCATCGAGACGAGCACGACGGACGCGATCATCGAGGTGTTGCGTCGAACGCCCTGCCACACCTCGGAGGTGAGGAAACGAAGTCTCACGGCGTCTCCTCCAGACGATGGGATCCGTGCGCCGCGCGGTAGGCGCTGCGCGTACTGAGTTCACCCAGGTCCGGTTCGAGGGCTTCAGCTCGGTAACCACCGGTGGAGTCGCGCACGAGGCGGCCGTCCTTCATCTCGAGCACGCGACGCTGCAGGCGGTCGACGAGGCTGTTGTCGTGCGTGGCCATGACGAGCGTGGTCGACGTGCGGTTGATGCGATCGAGCACCCCGACGACGTCGTCCGAGTTCGCGGGGTCGAGGTTTCCGGTGGGCTCGTCGGCGAGCAGGATGGCGGGCTGCTTGACGACGGCGCGGGCGATCGCCACTCGCTGCTGCTCACCGCCGGAGAGCTCGTGCGGGAAGCGCTTGGCCTTCTCCGCCAGCCCGACGAGTTCGAGCGACTCGGGCACGGCCCGGCGGATGGCGCCGCGTCGACGTCCGAGGATCTCGAGGACGAAGGCCACGTTCTCCTCGACCGTCTTGTTCTCGAGGAGACGGAAATCCTGGAAGACGACACCGATGTCGCGTCGCAGGCTCGGGACCTTGCGTCGCGGCATGTTGCGCAGTTCGCGCCCGGCGACGTGGATCTCGCCGTCGGTGGGCGCGACCTCGTGCGTCATGAGGCGCATGAGCGAACTCTTGCCGGAACCGGAGGCGCCGACGAGGAAGACGAACTCACCGCGCGCGATGTTGAAGCTGACGTGCTCCAGCGCCGGGGCTTGGTTCTTGTCGTACGTCAGGGAGACGTCGTCGAATCGGATCATCGTGGTGTGGAGCGCTCTCGGTCCCGTCGGTGAGGTCAGTCGTCGTCGCGGTCCGCAGCACGCTTCCAGCGGATGCCTGCTTCGACGAAGCCGTCGATGTCGCCGTCGAAGACGGCGCTCGTGTTGCCGACCTCGTGCTCGGTGCGCAAGTCCTTGACCATCTGGTAGGGGTGCAGGACGTAGGAGCGCATCTGGTCACCCCAGCTGGCCTTGACGTCACCGGCCAGTTCCTTCTTCTGCGCGGCTTCCTCCTGCTTCTTGATGAGCAGCAGGCGCGACTGCATGACGCGCAGCGCGGCGGCACGGTTCTGGATCTGGCTCTTCTCGTTCTGCATCGAGACGACCGTGCCGGTGGGGATGTGCGTCATGCGCACGGCCGAGTCGGTCGTGTTGACGCTCTGACCGCCGGGGCCCGACGAGCGGAAGACGTCGACCTTGAGCTCGTTCTCCGGGATCTCGATCGTGTCGGTGGTCTCGATGAGCGGCACGACCTCGACGGCCGCGAACGACGTCTGGCGGCGGCCCTGGTTGTCGAACGGCGAGATGCGCACGAGGCGGTGAGTGCCGGCCTCGACCGAGAGATTCCCGAAGGCGTAGGGCACGTTGACTTCGAACGTGGCCGACTTGAGACCGGCCTCTTCGGCGTAGGAGGTGTCCATGACCTTCGTCGGGTAGCCGTGACGCTCGGCCCAGCGCAGGTACATGCGCATGAGCATCTCGGCGAAGTCGGCGGCGTCGACGCCACCGGCGCCGGCGCGGATGGTGACGACGGCCTCGCGCTCGTCGAACTCGCCGTTGAGCAGGGTGCGAACCTCGAGTTCGCCGACGGCCTTCGTCAGCTTCGTGAGCTCGCGCTCGGCTTCGGCCATCGTGTCAGCGTCGTTCTCCTCGGTACCCATCTCGACGAGGGTCTCGAGGTCGTCGATCGCGGCGTCCATGTTCTCGACGCGGTCCTTCTCGGCGTTCGCGCGAGACAGGGCGGAGGTGATCTTCTGGGCCGATTCGACGTCGTCCCACAGGTCGGGGGCGGCAGACTGCTCCTCGAGGTCGGCGATCTGCTTCTTCAGCTTCTCGAGGTCGAGCACCTCGCGCACGGACGCCATGGTCGAGCGCAGGTTCTTGATTTCGGTAGGAAAGTCGACAGCCACGCTTTCCAGGGTATCCGTTATGACGCCCGACTCCCCAACCAACCGATTGTTCACCGCTCCAGATGGGCGTCAGCACGTGAGACGACGTCCACGGTCATGGGTTCACCGAGAGCCGCCATGGCCGATCCGACGACCGGCGGACGCACGACGGCGCGTACTCGAACAGTGACCTGCTCGCCGACGACCTCGACGCCTCTGACGCGCCACGACGTGACGTGCTTGGGCAAGGGTGTGGACGCGACGATGCGTGCCGCCTCCGCCGAGGCCGCGTCGGCATCGAGCGTGGCGTTGTCGACTCCCTCGGTATAGGCGCCGGCCAGGGAGATGCGGTCAGCGGCCGCTGCGCTTGCGTGGTCGGCTGCATCGAGCACGTCGAGGCGAGCCATCTGCGCGGATGCCACGCTCACTCCCCCGACGAGCAGCATGCACACGCACACGCTGAGACCGAGACCGAGCAAGCCGATACCTCCGGTCTCGTCGGCCACAACAGCCTTGGTGCGGCGACTCAACAACGCTCGCAAGCACATCCATGGCGCGCGGAAACGGGTCATCGTTGGCCCCCGTACTGTTCGACCTTCTGTTCGTGGGACGACGACACGGTGACCTGAAGGTTCGCGGCCCCGGCGAGCCACTTCGGCACGAACGGCAACGTCACCGTCGCTCGCGAGGAAGCCCGCACCGAGGCACCCGGCGTCAGGCAAGGGCTGAGGGTGCATGTCACGGCCGTCGATCCGACCGGCACGTCTTGGTCGGCGTAGGCGATCCGAGCTGCTGTGTTCGCGCGGGCAGCACCTGCCGCGCTGGAGGATGACGTGACGTAGGTGCGCGCCGCTTCGCGAGCGGCCTGACGTGCCGCGTACGAGGCCGCTTCCACACGCAGGAGCGCGGTCGCGACCCACACGAGCGGCAGGAGCAAGACTGCGATGACCACGATGGTTTCGATGAGAGCGGAACCTTCTTCACTGTGGCGGTCGACGACGTCGTGACCGACAGTCCTTTCGACGCTCACGCGGAACGCTCCTCGACGATCGCGCGCCCGCTGGTGTGCAGCGTGAGCCCGACACCGAACGGCCCGAGCACGGGAACGGGCGCGTCGATGTCCACCCGAATGACGTCGAGCCCCTCCGCACTGCTGCGATGCGCTGAGATCGATCCTGCGTAACGCGGACTGAGGGAATCGGACACGAGGTCGCGGGCGCGCTCCTGTGCCACGCCGGGACCGGCATCGACCCGAGCGCCGTACCGGGCACTCTCTGCTGCTGCCATGGTGAGGGTCGAACGGACGTGGGTGGCGTAGGCGAACTGGCAGACGACGAGGAACACGCCCACGATGAGCGCCATCGTCATCGTGTACTCAGCCACGGCCGAGCCTTCGTCCCCGGAGAGCGCGGCGACGCGACGCTCCGGGCGTCGACTCATCCTCCGGACACCTTGTTCATCGCGGCGGTGAACATGTTCTTGAGCAGGGGCCCCGCCGTCTGCCACAGGAGTGTGACGAGGCCCGCGGTCATGAGGGTGACCAGCACCCAACCGGGCACGTCGCCGCGATCCGGTTGGCCTGTCAGCCGTGTCATGACGTTGCCGGCGGCTCGGCGGACTCGGCGCTGGACTGAGACGAGATGAGACATGGTGTGTTCCTTCCGGTGGGGTGTCGGTGAGGAGTTCCGACAGGGTGGGGTCAGAGGTTGAGGTCCAGGGCGGCGATGCCCGGATAGACGGCGAAGAGGATGGTGATCGGCAGCACTAGGAAGACGACGGGCGCCATCATGAGGACCTCCTTGCGCCCAGCTGATTCGATGAGTTCCCCGCGGGCGGCTTCACGGGCGTCCTGAGCCTGGGCCCGAAGAACGTCGGCAAGCGGGGTCCCCCTCTCGAGAGCGACGATGACGCCCTCGATGAAGCGGTTGACCGCCATGACGTTGGTTCGCCGAGCGACCCCCGTGAGCGACCGCGCCAGTGGCGTTCCTGCCCGCGTCTCGTCGAGAGCGCGACGCAGTTCGTCCGACAGCGGGCCGCTGCACAGGCGGGTCACGTGCTCGAGGGCGCCCAGGGGCCCCTGCCCTGCCGCTACCGCGAGCGCCAGCATGTCGGCCACGGACGGGAACTCGGTGAGCATGCGCGCCTCGCGACGGGTCGCCTGCTGCGTCAACACCTGGTCGCGAAGCACGACACCGAGCCCCGTCGCAAGCAGAATGAGAGCCGTAGCGCCCACCGGCCCGGACTGCGAAGACGACCCACCCACCAGCAACACGAAGCATGCGGCGGCGAAGCCGGTCATGCCCCATACCGCTTGGCTCGTGCGGAACATCTGAACGTCCGGGGCGAGCCCGGCTCGCTCGAGTCGGGAGCGCACGTGGTCAGCGCCTCCGAGGACCCTCCCGAGCCCCGAAGCGACGGAGTCAAGCAGAGCTCGTGCGTTACGGCGTGATCCTGGACCTCGGTCACCGGTGAGAATGCCGGTGAGGCGCTGCTCGAGAAGTGACGTTCGCGGGCGCACGAGCCATGTACCGATGAGCAGTAGCCCGGCACCGATGCACAGTGCCGGCCACCACGCTGCGTAGGTGCTCATCGCATGACTCGTTCCTCTGTCGGCAGCCGACCGATGGCGCGCATGGCGAGGTAGGCAATCCACGAGACGATGCCGCCCACCACGAGAACGGCCACTCCCGTGCTGGAGCGGTAGGCGTCGAGTCCGCCACTGCGGAAACCGACCACGACGAGAGCGAGCCAAGGCGCCGCGAGCGCCAGGCGAGCGGCACTCACCGTCCAGCTCTGTTTGGCAGCCAACTCAGTGCGTGTCGCGGCGTCCTCGCGCAGGAACGAGCTGAGTGTGCGAAGCAGACGTCCGACGTCGGATCCTCCGACGTTGCGGGCGAGTCGCAAGGACTCGATGAGCCGGTCGGCGGCCGGATCCGCGAGGGAGCTCTTGAGTACGTCGAGCGACACGTCGAAGCGGCCGTGCGCGGCATCGTGCCGGGCGAAGGCGGCAAAGTCCTCCCGCAACACCTCGGGACCGTGGTGGGCGAGTTGCCGCAGAGCTTCCGGAATGGAGAGGCCAGCGCGTACCGCGGAGGCGACGTGATCGACAGCGTCGGGCCACGCTTCACGCCGAGCCCGAAGATGGACGACGGCGCGGTGACGCACGAACATCCACGGCGCGTAGAGACCTACGGCACCACCGAGCAACGTCAGAGCCGGAACTGCGGTGGCGACGAAAACGACGCCACCTACGACGAGGGCACTGAGCATTGAGGCCGCGACGACGGCTCCGACCCCCTGCTCTCGAAATCCCGCGAGCGTCAATTGCTCACGCACGCGCTCGTACTGACGTGAGCGGCGTAGAGACGCCACCGGGGCCACGGGCTGAGGCGCGCTCCAGGCACTCCACATGAGGAGTAGACCCGTGCCGACCGCCGCGGCGCACAATAACGCCGTCATGACGACAGCTCCCGCGCCAGTGCAGCCAGGTCAATACCCGCCCGTGCGAAGCGGGGTTCGCCGTCAAAGGCCGCGAGCAGCCGTGGGTAGGTGTCCTGCCCCTCTTCGTAAAGGCTGATCGTCTCCACGGTGTCTCCTTCGACGCGGCCGGTCACGCGCAGCACCTCGCGGGTGGAGCGGCGCCCGTGCCGATCGAGGCCGAGGTGGACGACGAGGTCAACCGCGTTGGCGACCGTCGGGACAACGAACGACGAAGAAATATTGGGGCCCGCCAACAGCGGAAGTGTGCACAGCTTCGTCAGGGCTTCACGGGCAGAGTTGGCGTGCAGAGTGGCGAGGCCCGGCAGACCGCTGTTGAGCGCCAACAACAGATCGAGCGACTCGGCCTGCCTCACCTCCCCCACGACGACACGCGAGGGGCGCATGCGCAGTGCTTCCTTGACGAGCATGCGCAGCGTGACCTCGCCGTTGCCCTCGAGGTTGGGTTGGCGACACTGCATCGCCACCCAGTCACGCGCCGCGAGTTGGACCTCGAAGACCTCCTCGCAGGTGATGACCCGCTCGGTCGGCGGAATGGCACTCGCCAGGCAGTTGAGCATGGTGGTCTTGCCGGCCTGGGTCTGCCCCGAAACGAGCACGTTGAGACCCGCGCGGACACATGCGCTCAGGATCTTCGCGAGCCCCGACGGTAACGAGCCGCGACGCACGAGATCGTCGAGTGAATGACTCGTGGCGACGAACTTGCGAATGTTCACCGCCCAGAACTCGCGGGTGACATCGGGGATGACGACGTGCAGACGTGATCCGTCCGGAAGAGCTGCGTCGACGAACGGAGCGCTGAGGTCCAAGCGACGACCGGACGAGCGCAGCATTCGTTCGACCAGCGCGCGCACCTGTTCGGGCGTGAGAATCGTGTTCGTCAGCTCGGGGATTCCCGAGCGTGCCACGAACACGCGGGCCGGTTCGTTGAGCCAGATCTCCTCGATGGACGGGTCGTCGAGATAGGGCTGCAAAGGCCCGAAACCCGCCACCGCGTCGAACACGGCCTTGGCCTCGTCCTTCGCACTCGGAAGCGCCGGGAGCCCGGCTCGTGCGCGAGCGAGCTCGGTGGCTGACACGATCTCCGCAATGATCGAGCGGACCTTCTCCGGTTCGGTGCTCGGATCGACGGCACGCGAGCGCAATTGCTCACGGACCTCGTCCTCGATGAGACCGACAGCCATGGATGGTCACCTCCCGCCGACTCGCTCGTCGAGTCGATTCGTTCCTGGCGGCCATCAAAGGCTCCGGCGGAACCGAGCGGGGGTTTAGCCGAAATTCTTACCAAATTCTTACCATTCGCTTTCTCGGAGTTATCCACAGGAAGAAATTGGCTCTGTTGCCGGCTCGCGGGTTCGGCACACGCTGGTCACCATGAAGGTGAAACTGCGTCTGGCGCTCGCGAACCCCGACCAAGCCCACACCCGCGTCTTCGACATCGAGGCCCCCGCGGGCACACAGTTCACGACGCTGCGCGAACACCTCGGCCCGGCTCTCGTCGGCAAGAGACTTCGAGTGGACGACATCGACATCGACGACGGATTCCGCCTCGGCGAGCCTCCGCTCGTCGACGGCGCGTCCCTCGAGCCGCAGCGCACGACCATCACGAACTCGGTTCCCACTCCGCTTCGACTGGTGGTGTCCGCCGGGCCGGGTCAGGGACGCTCGTGCCCGCTTCCTCCGGGTGAGCACATCTTGGGCCGCGCCCACCCGCTTCTCACCGACGACCCGCTCGTGTCCCGAACACACGCTCGCGTCATCGTGCGGCGCGGCTCGGTCGAGGTGTGCGACGAAGGCAGCTCCAACGGAACCTCACTCGATGCCCGGGCATTGGATCCGGGTGAGCCCTGCGTGTGGCGGATCGGTCAACATCTACGCCTCGGGGGAACGCGCATCCGGCTCGACACCACGCTCGAGCCCGTAGCGGTGGAAGCCCGAGGGGACGGCACACTGCGCATCCCCGCTCCGGTGGCGAACCGCCTCGAACTGGCGCCCACCCGGCTGGAGTGGCCCTCACGTCCCACGGCCCCGCCCCGCAGCCCGCTCCGGTGGGTGGCAGCACTCGCTTCTGTGCCGGTGGCCCTCGTCATGGCCGTCGTTCTGCACTCCACCCTCATGCTGGCGTTCATGCTCATCGGGCCCCTGACCATCGGCCTCACGTATCTCGACGACCGCCGGCGAGGTCGGCTCGGAGGGCGAGCGGCCGCTCGTGAGTACGCGCGATCCAAGGCGGATACCGGGCGACGAATCGACGACCTCCTGAACCGCGAGCGCCTCGAGCGCACCGCACGGCTCCCGCCACCGGACGTTCTCACCGACGTCGCGGCGGGGCGTCGGCCGGGCATCGCGTCGGGTGAACGCAGCTGGCCCCTGGTTCTGCGTCTCGGACACGGAACGTCTCCGTCGATCCATTCCGTGACTCATGACGGCGTCACACGTCACCTCACCCTTGACGACGCGCCCGTTGCGGTGGCCCTCACTTCTGGCGACCTGCTCCATCTCGACTGTGACGCCGCCTCGGTGGGTGCCTGCATGGAACACGTCGTCGCCCGGCTTCTCGTCGAAGGCGTACCCGGCGCCTGCGGCCTCCACGTCGTCACGGACATGGCTGAGGGTGCGCGGTGGACGTGGTGCCGCGACACAGCTCGCCTCGAGGTGGGAGCAGCCCTACCCGAGGACACGGAACAGGACCTGGCAGAGCGGGCCGCCCGACCCGGTCACACCGGCGACGAGCTTCCGGTTTTCGTCCTCGACGCGCGCAGCGAGGGCGCACGCGAGGCGTTGAGACGCTGGCTCCCCGTGGCCTCGGGGGTTCTCGTCTGGGTCGGACCGTCGGCGCCCGGAATGCAACGCGAGAGGCGCGGCTCAAGCGGGCCGACCGATCTCGTCGTCACGGTCCGCCACGGCCACAACGCCTCCTTGCTGCCGACCGGTCACCGATTCACCTTCGACGAGCCGATCAGTTCGTGGTTCGTCACGACGACCAGGCTCGCGCGGCGGTGGGCGACCACCTCACGCCGAGGCACGAGTTCGTCCATTCCGACGACGGTGCCCGCCGACAGTCTCCTGCCTGCAGACGTCGCCCGGGCATGGGCGGCCGGACCGTCCACCGCCGTCCCGGTCGGGTTCGGGGCAACCGGCCCCGTCCACCTCGACCTCGTCCGTTCGGGGCCACACGCCCTCGTGGCCGGCACCACGGGTGCAGGCAAGTCCGAGTTCCTCCTCGCCTACCTGCGTGGCCTGTTCACACTCAACGGGCCTGGCGACGTCACCGCACTGCTCATCGACTACAAGGGCGGAGCCACCTTCGGCCCGCTCGTCGACGCTCCCCAGGTCGTCGGTCTCGTGACGGACCTCGACAACTCCCTCGCGGAACGGGCTCTGTCCGCGCTCCAGGCGGAGATCAAACGACGCGAGCACACGTTGGCTGCCGCCGGGTACAACTCCTACACGGCATATCGAGCCACCCCACCGAAGAGTGCCACGGCGCTGCCGCGTCTCTTCGTCATCGTCGACGAGTTCCGCGTCCTCGCAGAGGAACTGCCCGAATTCGTTGCAGGCCTTGTGCGGCTGGCGGCTGTCGGTCGGTCGCTGGGCATGCACCTCGTCCTCGCCACCCAGCGCCCCGGTGGCGCCGTCACCGCAGACATGCGCGCCAACCTGGACGTACGGGTCGCACTGCGTGTCCGCGAACGCTCCGACAGCATCGACGTCATCGACTCCCCCGCCGCCGCAGCGATTTCGCCTCGGCATCCCGGGCGAGCGTTCCTCGCCCACGGCGGGTCGACCCCTGTCGAGCTGCAGACGGCCTTCACCGGCGCGCCACGCATGCTCCACACCGACGAACCCCCACTCCACGTTCACGAGGTCGATCTCCGCGCACCGGGCCCCCTTGCTGCCGAGCCCGAGTGCCCCGGATGCCGGCCGGCGGGCCATTCCACGACGAACGACCTGGAAACGTTCGTCGCCGAAGCCAAGGCTGCCGCCACGCACCTACCTGCTCCGCGCCGCCCGGTGCTCCCGCCCCTGTGCGAAAACACCAGGCCTGTTGCCCACCTCGCCATGGGTGAAGTGCGCTGGCCCGACCTCCTGCTCGCGCGCCCCCAAGCAGGCGAGCGCCCGCGAAACAGCGTGCCGATCGCCGTCGTCGACCTCCCGCACGATCAATCGCAACCGGTCCTCTCAGGAGCCGGCACCGAACACATCGGCATCGCTGGGGCTCCTCGCAGCGGGCGCACACACGCTGCCATGACGATTGCGAGCGCCAGACGGTCGACGGGCGAACGCACCTGGTGGGTCGGCGACGTCCCGAGCTTCCCCGTCGACGACCACTTCGCCGCTGACGATCCGGACGACGTCGTGCGCCTGCTCACCGCCCTCAACGAGCCGAGCCCGGTCGCAGAGCGCGTCGCGATCGTCGTCGACGGCTGGGAAGCCCTCAACGACAGCCTCATGCGCATCAACCACGGGCTCGCGGCGGACGAGATGTTGCGGCACGTGCAGCGCGCGCACCAGTTCCGCAGGGTGTTCGTCATCACGGGAGCGCGATTGGTTCTCGCGTCCAAGCTCGCGGCGCTCCTCGAGGTGAAGATCGTCCTGCGTCAGAACGACCAAACGGAGTACTCCCTCGCGGGTCTCCGTCCGGCACAGGTGCCCGCAGCCATGCCGCCCGGACGCGGACTCGTTCTGCCGCACGCGCACGTCCTGCACTTCGTGTCCCCGGGCGAGCCGGGTGAATGTGACACCCTGTCACCATGACGAGTACGCGCAAGATCACCGCCGCCGTCGCGCTCACGGGCGCCCTCATCGCCGCGCCGGCCATCGCCGCCGAGACGAGCACGCCCGGCACGTCGACGCCGAGCAGTACCTCGAGCACGTCCTCCGGCTCGACCTCGAGCAGCTCGTCGTCGTCGAGCAGTACCTCGTCCTCCCCGAAGTCCCCCAAGGGGAGCGCCATCACGTTGCGCCTCGACGGCAAGGGCAAGATCGACAAGTCCGCGCTCCCCAAGGAGTCGACCCTTCTGGCTACCGAGGAACTGCGCTCGATCGTGCCGGGTCTTCGGTCGGCCGACTTCTCGGACGGCACGCTCACTCTCACCGTCAAGGGAGAGGAGAGCGACAACCGCAGCCGCATCGTCATCGAGTTCGATCGCTTCGGCACAAAGGCCGACGTCACGAAGGGTTGGGACGCGGACAAGAAGGCTCACCAGGCTCGTGCCGCCAAGAACCCCGGTATCTACACCTTCGCCGGCCCTGGCAAGAACGGTGTGGCCGACTCCTTCAGCGACGGCACGACCACACACGTCCTGCTCACCAACGGCGATGCCGCGGGCCAGATCTCGTTCTCCGGCATCGGGTTCTCCTCACTCGGAGACGACCACGCGAGCGCCCGCAAGGCTTACCGCGACACGGTTGTGCCCAAGCTCGTCCAACTGCTCGGCAACAAGGTGAAGGCCGGCGGGCCGGCCAAGACGCCGACCAAGTCGTCGAGCGCGAGCCCCTCCTCGAACAGTTCGTCGAGCAGTTCGTCGTCAACGTCGAGCAGGGCCTCTGCCTGACACGCTGCATGGTCGACCGGGCGTCAGAGAACGGCGTCCGCCTGGTCGTCCTCGTCCGGGTCGAAGCGCGGCAGCGTGAGCGCCGCGACGAACGAGACGACCGCAACAACGAGCGTCGCGACGCCGAACAGCTTGGCTCCCCCGCTGATGAGGCTGAACGAGACCGGCACGAGCATGCCGTTCCACAGCAACGTCGGGGTCTTTGCCAGGCTCTTGTGACGAAGCAGGTTGATCGCGAGCAACGCCACGCCCGCCGCCAGGACGACCAGAACAGCGGCCTCCGTGAGGGCGCGGGTCGTGGTACTGGCCTCCCCGTTGATCACGCCGTACGCCGACATCGCCGCCATGACGAGCATCGCGAGCGCGGCAAGGCCGGTGCCGGCGGCACTGACGAGCCAGGCTGCATCACTCGATCGCGCAGGTGTGCGGGATGGCGTCTCGTCGGGCAGTTCTGAGGCATTACGGGGTTTTCGCGTCACGCCGTAAACTGTACGTGGCACCCTCCGTGAGCCGACATGTGATCAGAAACTCACACAATCGAACAAAAAAGTTCGTCGAAACCCCTTGTGCGTACGCCGGGCCAGGTGTGAACCTATAGGGGAACGCCCACCCGCGCCCCGAACGATCATCGTTTCGATGCATCGCACAGCGCATCGGACCGTCGGCACCCCGACATCGTTCGCACCGACCCCGCCGGTTTCAGCGGAGACTCAAGGAGCAATGCCACATGGATTGGCGCAATCGCGCTGCGTGCCTGGACGAGGACCCGGAGCTTTTCTTCCCGATCGGCAACACCGGCCCGGCCCTGCAGCAGATCGAAGACGCCAAGGCCGTCTGCCGTCGTTGTGAAGTCATCGACACGTGCCTGAAGTGGGCACTGGAGTCCGGTCAGGACGCCGGTGTCTGGGGCGGCCTTTCGGAGGACGAGCGACGCGCTCTCAAGCGTCGCAACGCTCGCGCGCGCCGCGCCAGCTGATCGTTCTCATCGCGTCTCAGCGGGCGGCCCATCATCACGATGGCCGCCCGTTTTCGCGTCCCCTCCCCCCGATGACGCATCGAGCGGACGCAGCCGTGCACTGAACCGTGCCCTCGTGCCGCCTCCCGGTTCGGCAGCCCATTCGATCGTTCCGTGCAGGTCCTGGACGAAGGTGCGCACGATCTGAGTACCGAGACCCGACGCTCCCCCGGCCACGCCTTCCCCGGCGACGAGGCCGGACCCGTCGTCCACCACGCTGACCTCGAGGCCGTCGCCGTCACGACGCGCCTCCACCGTCACCCGTCCGCCGCGCTCCGCGAGGCCGTGCTCCACCGCGTTCTGTACGAGCTCGCCGAGCACCATGGCCAACGAGGTAGCGTCCTCGCTCGAGAGCACCCCGAAGGAACCGACGAGCCGCGCCTCGACGGGAGCGTCCGGCAGCCGTGCCACGTCGACACCGGTCGTGAGTCCTCGCTCGGCCACCTCGTCGAAGTCGACCGCTCCGCCGAATCCCGCGCTCAACGTCTCGTGGACCGCCGCAATGACCGCGACGCGACGGCCGGCATCCGCGAGCGCCCGCTGTGCCTCGATGTCCGGCAGGCGCCGCGCCTGCAGCCGCAGGACGGCCGCCACCGTCTGAAGGTTGTTCTTCACCCGATGGTGAATCTCACGGATCGTCGCGTCCTTCGTGATGAGCTCGCGATCGCGGCGGCGCAGCTCGGTGATGTCGCGCAGCAGCAGCGCCGCCCCGAAACGGCGCCCCTCGGCGATGAGTGGCACGGCGCGCACCATGAGCGCGGCCGACCCCTTGCGGAACTCGGCGTGCCACGGCGCACGACCGGCAAGCACGACGCCGCCCTCCACAGGGGCTTCCGCCGACGTCACGCCGCGCTCCTCGAACGCCGTACCGAGCCGAAGGCCGAGGGCGTTCGTCTCGATGCCGAGGCGCCGCAGCGCCGAGACGGCGTTCGGGCTCGCGTACGTGATGTGACCGCCCTCGTCGAGCGCGATGACACCGTCACCGACTCGGGGTGCACCGCCACGGCCACTGGAGGCGCCCCCTCCGTCGGGGAAGGTTCCGTCGGCGACCATCGTCAGCAGCGCGTCCGACAGCCCCAGGTAGCGGCTCTCCAAGCGCCCGCGGCGTCCGACGTTGCCACGGATCATGTGTCGACTGAGGACGGCCACCGTGGTGATCGTCCGTCGCACCGGGATGGTCTCGACCGTGACAGGCTCCCCGTCGTCGTCCTCATCGGCCGACGTCCGTTGCCCGGAGACAGAACTGCGGGTCAGCCGCGCGGCGAGTTCCTGAGAGGGCGCCACGCCGACGAGGTCCTCGGCGAAGATGCTGACACCTGTCGTGGGCCGCACGTGAGCGGCGGCACGCCACCCCTCGTCCGTGCTGACCCACAACACGAGGTCGGAGAACGACAGATCCGCGAGCAGCTGCCAGTCGCCGACGAGCTGGTGCAGCCACTCGTGGTCGGCCTCGTCACTCCACGAGGCCGACCCGAGAATGTCGGTCGTCGTCACGCTCACGCGGTCGGCTCGGCCTGCCCTGCGTCGCCGGAGGTGCCACGCGTCAGCGTGCGCAGCGTGCGCAGCGCGACCGACATCGGTGCGAGACGCGATTCGGCCCGCTCGACGCCGGCGATCGCCGCACGGCCGCGCTCGACCGCGAGCGCGTGCCGCTCGGCCCAGGCGTTCCAGCGCTCCTCGGTGGACCCGGCCTCCGGCGCCTCGAGCATGACGTCGCGTGTGAGGTCGGTGAGCACCGCGTAGGCGTCGTCACGCACCGCACCGCGGGCCAGTGCGTCCCACCGGTCGTCACGCGGCAGCTCGGCGATGGCGTCGAGCATGCGTCCCAGACCGATCTGCGCCGCACCGTGGAAGTACGTGCTCGCCACGGCTTCGACGTCGGCGTCGATCTCGTGCGCCAGATCCGTGATGTCGAGCAGGACGAACAGATCGAGCAGGGCGGCGGCCCGTCGGGCCAACTGCTCGGGAACGCCCTGTTCCACGAGACCCGCCGCCGTGTCCTCGTACTGCTCCCGGCCCACGCCGATGACGAGCTCCGGAACCTTCGGCGCGAGAAGGCTGACGGACGGCTCGTAACGCTCGATGAGCGCCGACACCGACGTGTGCTCCACCTCGTGATGGACGAACCAGCGGGTGGCTCGGTCGAGCAGACGACGCAGACGCAGAAGCAGAGAGGACTGGACGTCGGTGCTCACAACGTTGTCGAGTGCCTCGACCTCGTCGATGAACCTCTGCGCGTCGAAGACCTCACGGGCCACGACGAACGCCTTCACGATCTCCTCCGGGCGGGCCCCCGTCTCCTCGCTCGCGCGGTGGACGAACGTGATGCCGCCGCGGTTGACGAGGCCGTTGACGACCGAGTTCGTGATGATCTCGCGACGCAGTGCGTGCGCCTCGATCGCCTCGGGGTACCCGGTGCGCAAAGCGTCCGGGAAGTAGGCGGCCAGTTCACGCACGAACCACTCGTCGTCGACGACGTCGCTCGCGAGGACCTGATCCTTCAGGCGCAGCTTCGCGTAGGCGAGCAGCACGCTGAACTCCGGCGAGGTCAGGCCCTCACCGGCCTCGATCCGCTCGTCGATCTCGACGTCGTTCGGCAGGAACTCGAGCTCGCGGTCGAGGAAGCCGTCCGCTTCGAGGGCGTCGATGAGACGACGGTGCACGTGCAGCATCGCCGGCGCCTGGACGCGCGCATTGCCGAGCAGCGTGTTCTGGTCAGTGTTGTGACGCAGCACCTTGTGGGCAACCTCGTCGGTCATCGACGCGAGAAGCTCGTTGCGTTCGTCCATCGTCAACCCGCCGTCGCGTACGACATCGGCGAGGAGGATCTTGATGTTGACCTCGTGGTCGCTCGAGTCGACGCCCGCCGAGTTGTCGATGGCGTCGGTGTTGACACTGACGCCGTTCTGCGCTGCCTCGATACGCCCCAGCTGGCTGACGCCGAGGTTGCCGCCCTCACCGATGACGCGGACGCGCAGGTCACGCCCGTCGACACGGATGGCGTCGTTGGCGCGGTCGCCGATCTGCTCGCTGGTCTCGCTCGAAGCCTTGATGTACGTGCCGATGCCACCGTTCCAGAAGAGGTCGGCCGGAGCGAGCAGCACGGCGTGCATGAGCTCGTTCGGCGTCATCGTCTCCACGTCGCCCTCGATACCCAGGGCCTCGCGGATCTGCGGGGTGAGGCGCACCTGCTTGGCCGAGCGCGAGAACACTCCGCCGCCCTCGGAGATGAGGTCACGTGAGTAGTCCGACCACGACGAACGCGGCAGCTCGAACAGGCGCTTGCGCTCCGCGTAGGAGGTGGCCGCGTCCGGATTCGGGTCGATGAAGATGTCGCGGTGGTCGAACGCCGCGACGAGGCGGATGTGCTCCGACAGGAGCATTCCGTTGCCGAACACGTCGCCGCTCATGTCGCCGACGCCGACCACCGTGAAGTCCTCGCTCTGGGTGTCGTGCCCGAGCTCGCGGAAGTGACGCTTGACCGACTCCCACGCACCGCGGGCGGTGATGCCCATGGCCTTGTGGTCGTACCCGTTCGAGCCTCCGGACGCGAACGCGTCGTCCAGCCAGAAGCCTGCGCGACGAGCCACGGCGTTGGCCTTGTCGGAGAAGGCCGCGGTGCCCTTGTCGGCCGCGACGACGAGGTAGGGGTCGTCGCTGTCGTAACGCACCACGTCCTTCGGGGGGATGACCTCGTCACCGTCACGGTTGTCGGTAACCGACAGCATGCCGCTGATGAAGGCCTCGTACGCCTCGACGCCCGCGGCGAGCCACGCTTCGCGGTCGCTCGGGTCCGGGAGCTGCTTCGCGACGAAACCGCCCTTCGATCCGGTCGGCACGATGACGGCGTTCTTGACCATCTGCGCCTTGACGAGGCCGAGCACCTCGGTGCGGAAGTCCTCGAACCGGTCGCTCCACCGCAGGCCGCCGCGCGCCACCTGACCGAAGCGCAGGTGGACACCCTCGACCTTCGGGCCGTAGACCCACAGTTCGAACATCGGAGCCGGTGCGGGGATGCCGGGCACGTCGGCGCACCGGATCTTGAAGACGAGTTCGGCGACCTCGCCGGAAAGGACCCGCGGGGTGTACGCGTTGGTACGCACGATCGCCATGATGACACCCTCGAGAGTGCGCAGGATGCGGTCGTGGTCGAGACTCGCCACGTCGGCCAGTCCGTCGGAGAAGCGCTGACGCACCGCCTTCGTCTGGGCCTCACGCTCGGCGTCGTCGAGGGTCGGGTCGAAGCGCGCCTCGAACAGACGCACGAGCAGCGACGTGAGGTCGGTGTTGGCCAGCAGCGCCGCGACGACGTACTCGTAGCTCAACGAGAAGCCGATCTGGCGCATGTAGCGAGCGAGGGCCCGCAGGTGACTGATCTGGCGCCACGTGAGCCCGGCAGCGAGAACGAGCTGGTTGAGGGCGTCGTTCGCGGCCTGCCCACGCCACGCCGCGAGAACGGTGTCCTGCACGTTCGTGCGGCGGCGCGAACTCTCCTGCGGGGTGTTGCCCCACATGGCCGTGCGGTCCGCGATCAGACCGAAGTCGTACACGTACGAGGTGCGACCGTCCGAGCGTCGAACCGTGTATGGGCGCTCGTCGGAAACCTGCACACCGAGGTGGGTGAAGATCGGGAAGACCTCGGTGAGCATGAGGGGTTCGTTGCGGAAGATCTTGAGCCGACGTTCGCGGGTGTCGAGGTTCTTGGTGCCGTAGAGCGTGAGCGCGGAGTCGTCGTCACCCAGCCTCTCCAGGCGTTGCATGTCCGCCACCGCCTGGCGTGGCGAGAACGCCTCGGAGTAGGCCGTCGAGAAGCCCGTGCCGTACTGCGTGACGAGAGCGCGGGCCGTCGAACCGTCGAGCTCACCCTCCGTCTGCGCGGCATGCGTGACACGCTCGGTCCACGTCCTGGTCGTCTCCAGGACGTGAGCGCGAATCTGCTCGGGCGTGACGTCGGGAATGGCGGCGCCGCGCGGCATGCGAACCGTGTAGAAGATACGGGCGAGCGCCTCGGAGCTCACCCGAGCCGTGTAGTCGACGTTCTGCGCGCCGTAGGTTTCGCGAAGGAACTCGGCAATGGCTTCGCGCACCCGGGTGTTGTACCGGTCACGCGGCAGGTACACCATGACGGCGACGAAGCGCCCGTAGTCGTCATTGCGTGTGAAGACGCCGACGTGGCGGCGCTCCTGGAGGCGCACGACCTCGGTGGCGATGTCGTAGAGGCGCGCGGACGACGTCTGGAACAGTTCGTCGCGCGGGTAGTTCTCGAGGACGTTGAGCAAGTCACGTCCGGAGTGGGAGTCGGGCGAGTGCCCGGCTCGACGCACGACCTTCGCAACCCGCTCGGCAACGACCGGAACGGTCGACGTCGGTGCCGCGTAGGTGCGGGCCGTGTGCAGACCGAGGAAGCGGCGTTCCCCGGTGACGTTGCCTTCCGCGTCGAAGGTCTTCACGCCGACGTAATCGAGGTAGGCATCACGGTGAACACGTGAGCGCGAGTTGGCCTTGGTCAGCATGAGCAGCTGCGGGGAGCGTGCCATGGCGCGGCTCTCCGGCGTCATGCGCTCGAACCCGGTGGCCGAACCCGATGCGCTGCGCAGGATGCCGAGGGCGGTGCCCTCCACGGGCCGCAGGACGTCCTCCTCGTCCATGGTGGCCAACTCGTACTCCCGGTAGCCGAGGAAGGTGAAGTTGTCGTCGGCCAGCCAGTGCAGGAAGCGGCGCACGTCAGCCGTGGCGAACTCGGGAACACTCACGGGCGGGTCGTTCTCGAGGTCGTCGGCCGTCTGGAGGGCCATGTCACGCATGCTCTGCCAGTCCTCGGAAGCCAGGCGCACGTCGCGAAGGACCTTGTGCACGGTCTCCACCATGTCTTGGCTGCCGTCGAACTCGCCCGCCGGCGAGAGGTGGAGATAGACCCACGACTCCGCGACCTCGTGCGCGCCCGCGGGAAGTTCCTCGCTGTGACCGGGCAGACGGACCGCACCCTGACGCTTGCGATTTCGCGTTGCCGTGATGAGGCGACCAGCATCGTCACGCACGGCACGCATCTGCGGGTGGACGAGATCCCCGATGCCCGCACCTCGAGCCGTGAACGCTGCCACGAGTGAGTCCACGACGAAAGCGGTGTCGTCCGTGACAACGCGAACCACGACACCCGAGGTCAGGCTGGAGACACCCGCGTGCTCCACCGCGTCCGCGACGAGCGAGCGCGGCAGTTCCTCCTCGACGACGACGACCGGCTCCCCCTGGCGTCGCTCGGCCGCGGCCCTCCACTGCCCTCGCACGATCCACGCGAGGTGATCGAGGGATTTGCCCTCCAGCTCCGCGGCCGGAATGTCGCCCAACACCCCCTGAGCGACTTCGAGCGTGACACCGACACGTTCGGCGACTTCGGACAGGACGGGCGTGGAAGCCTCGACAGACATGACCTCTCCTGGCAGGACGAAGAAGCGGCACGACGCTGTGCCACCTAGGCGACTCTAACGCGCGCGGACACCCGAGTCCGAGTCGAGGGCGAGCGGTGTTGCCGGGCCCTCGTCCCACCGGGGTTATCCCCAGGCACGGAGGGTGCGCCGACGCCGAGATTCGCCCTGCTCATACGCTGGGGGTATGCCTGCTGCCAGCCTCGCGAGTCGTGACGTCGCCACCCACCTGACGCGTTGTGCGCTGCGCCTGCTCGACATCCCGTTCGACCCTGCGACGGCACTGAACGGTGAGGCGTTCGACCGCGTCGTCGAGTCCCTGAGCGAACAACTGAGTGACGCCGCGGGCGCCGAACTCGCCGGGCAGCCCGCACCGTCGTTCACCGCTCCTCGCACGGGGCCTTTCCCGCCCCTCGTGACGCGACGGGCCCAAGCCGGGCTGAGGCGTCAGATCGAATCCGGCCGCCTGCCGGGGAACGCGGTTTCGGTGCGTCGGGCCGGTGAAGCGATCGACGACATCCATGACGAACTGCGGGCTCTGCTCATCGGTGAAACCGGGCCCCAACATTGCGGCGCGCTCGTCACGTCGGTGGCCGACGCCCTCGACCGTCTCAGCCGCGTTCTCGCCGCGTACCGTCACGGTTACCTTCGTCTCAGCCCGCTCGTGGCCGGCCAGGAGGGGTCGTTCGACGCCCTGGGCGACTCGGCAACACGTCTCGAGCGCTTCCTCACCCGATGTCTCGACCGTGTCGGTGACGACCGGATGCTGCGTTGACCCGACCACGAGGGTGGGCGCGTCGCCCCGAGCGGTCAGCTGCTCAGGAGTGCACGCACGCTGTCACGCTCCCCTGCGTCGTACCAGCTCAGTTCGAGCTCGGCGTCCTCCTGCACGCGCTCGCCCGGGTCCGCGACGAGGAAGCACGCGACATCCCGCAGACCGACGTCGCCCAGGAGCGAGATCGCACCCACGTGGCCCTCCGCGTCCTCCACGCGCTCGGGCCGCACGTCGAACGCGAGAACCGCCACGGGGTCACTGGTGGCTGCGGCTGCGGCGAGCTGGCAGGCGAGGTGCTCGTGCAGTTCCTCGTCACCGTCCGGTGCGAGTGCTCGCACTCCGGGCGTCACGCTCACGACATGGGTGGCCGGAACCGATCCCTCACGGGACAAGATGTCAAGTGCGTCGGCGTCGACAGGCATGTAGGCACGGATCATGGGCTGGCGCTCCTCGCTGGTTTGCGTACGTGCCACACCCTAGCGAGGGGCCCGCAACCGGCGCAGACCGCGGCGGGTCGCAGGTGGCCCGGCGGTGGCCCCGAGGCTCGCCGCGACCCGTGCAACCGCCGCCACGTACGCGCTGTCAGGTCGTGTGGTCGACAACAGCTTCCCGAGCAGAAGGGCGCTGTCCAATTCGTCACGCGCATCGGGCAGCACCGCCACCGGATCGACGTCGGCGAACCGAGCAAGCGCCTTCGTCACCACCTTCTCGGGTGCGCCGCCGACAGCCTGCTCGCGAGCCTTCGAGATGACGACGCGCGTGCCCGGATGCGAGCTCCCCACCTGTTCCCACTCGACGACGAAACGCTGCAACCCGATCGGGTCGCAGGCCGCGAGGGCCAGCAGCACGTCACTGCGCTCCACCGCTTCGATGCCGGCCGCGGCGCGCACCGGAGCCACGGTGTCGTACAGCAGTGACTCGTCGACGCTGAGGTCGCTCGCGATGTCGAGGACGATCCAGCGGTACCCCGTGACGGCCTGGTCGAGAACCGCGCCGAGATGAAACCGACTGAGCTCGTGCCAGCGTGACGCGCGGCCGATGCCCGTCAGGACGTCGAAGCCCTCGTCGAGGGTGACCGTGAGCGTACGCAGCTGCGACAGGTTCAGCGTCCCTGCATCCACGAGCCTCGCTGCGGCGAGCAGACCGGGCGCTTCGTCGAGGAGACCGAGGACCGGAGCACAGGCCGGAGCCACGGTGTCCGCGTCGATGAGCAGGGTGGGGCCGTCCTGCGAGAGCGCGTGTGCGAGGTGTGTTGCGCACGTCGTGCGACCGGGAGACCCGGCCGGTCCCCACACGGTCACGACGGTCGCGCGGTGCCCGGCATTGGGCGAGGTCGAGGCGGGTCCGACAGTGGCTCGCTGCGAGAAGGTGGACGGGGTGTCCGCCTCCTCACCCACCTCTTCGGTGGTGACCGAGAGCCCCGCGCCGCCCACCGTCACGGGCGAACGCTCCAGTGACCGGACGAGCTGCTCCAGCTCGCCCGAACCGACCAGATGAACGTGACTCAGAGCCCAGGCCTCACACTGGCGGGCGTCGGTCGGGGACGTGGGAGCGACGACGCCGAGGACGGAGGTTCCGCGCAGTGCGAGTTCGGCGACGACGCTGCCGTTCATTCCCGGGAAATCAGGGCTGATCGCGGCGACGGTGACGCTCCCGGCCTCAGCCACGGTGAGGAGTTCCTCCACGTCGGCACAACGACGCACGAGTTCCGCGTCCTCGACATCCTCGAGTTCAGCGGCGAACCGCGCTTCGAGCCGGGCGGAGATGGCTGTGGCGACGCTCGTCATGAGCGTCGACTCCCGGCCAGAGGCACGAGGGTGATCCGCGAGCCCGAGTTCACCGCGTCGATGATCTCGGCGAGCGATGCTCGCGGCACGACGAGCTCGACAGGCTGACCGTCGGCAACGGCGACCACCCCGCCCGAGCCGGAGCCGATGCGCGAGACGAGAGCTCGGTCGATGACCTGTCTCGGCCGTTCGAAGCTGTTCGATGTCGTCTCGCTCGACTTGTCGGCAACCCAGACCTCGACGTCCGTGCCCGCGCGCACGACGTCGGCCTGCCCGCGGTCCAACGTCACGGAGACGGCGCGCACGTCGACACTGCTCGCGTCGGCCACCGCCGATCGCGGAACGAGCTCGCCCCGCGCGACGGGCCTCTGAACGACGCCCGAGGGCGCCGGGCCGCTGAGGTACACCGACTGGACCTCGTCGAGACGCACGGCAGTGCGCACGACATCGCTCGCCTGAAGGCGCTGCCCCGGCACGAGATTGGTACGCGCCGTCCAGACCTGGACCGAGTCGTCGAGCCCGGAGATGACACGGAGGGTGCCGATGACACCGACAGCGAGCAGGAGGATCCCGACGATCCAGCGAGCGTCCTTGATGCTCGCAGGAACGAACCGCGCACCGGATCCGCCGGCCCGTCGTGACGAATCGTTGCTCGTGCCCGACGCGTCCTCACCGTTCGAACCACGCGCCGTCGTTCTCACGACCTTCTTGCCCCACGGTGTCTGCACCGTCGCTCTCCCTTCACCGGTTGTCCACAGCCACTGACATCGTCAGCGATGAGGGTCTCGGCGCAGGCCTAGAATGATGGTCAGATTTTGGTAAGAATTCCGCAGGCTCGACTCCGAGGAGGCCCCGTGGCTCAGCGCTTCGTTCAGATCGCCGATGTCGCCGAGACGCTCAACGTCTCGGCCCGCCAGGTGTACGGCCTCGTGAAGTCCGGCGAGCTGCCCGCCATCAAGATCAACAACCAATGGCGCGTCGAAGCCGACGAGGTCGAGCGCTACATCGAGCGGCAGTACGAGGCAACACGCAACGCGGTGGCCTCGGGCCACATCGACGACCTGTGACGCTCGTTCAGCGGTAGTCCTCGCCCCGACGGGCTCCCACCTCGATGCACGCCACAGCCTGTGTCGTCAGGACGACCGGTGTTCCTGCGGAGCGTCTCACCACGGCGTGATCGACGCCGACCGCATCGACGAGACCTGTGAACTCGTTGCCACTCGTCGTCCGCCACACGACGGTGGCTCGTGAGCGGGCGAGCGCCCGGAGCAGCGAGCCCCAGGTTCGTCCCACACTCGGCGCATCGTCCTTGTGGTGCGAGGCACGCAGACCGGTAGCGCTCTCGAGCGCGGCGGTGGCCACCACGACGGAGCCCGGGCGCGCGAGGTCGTCGACTCCGAGCACCACGTCCTTCCTGGTACTGCGATCCAGCGCGATCCACCCCCTGGCCACCTCGACGAGTCGCCCCCGCACCGGATGCGCCGCAGCAACGACCTCGACGTCGGAACCGAGCGAGCCGCGCAGCCGGTCCTCCAGTGTGACGGCGGCCCGTTCGGCGCGGACGCCCTCGGCGATCTCGACACGTCTCTGTGCTGCGCGTCGGGCAGCCTCCGCTGCCTCGAGATCGGCGAGCAACCTGTCCATGCGCATGGCTGAACGCTAGCCCGGACTCGCGGGCGAGCGGGGATTCTCCGGTGCCGCATCGAGGGCTGACCGCGCACGTCGCTCAAGCATCGCTAAACATTGATCATCATTAATCGACATCATTTGTCACTGTTCGACATAGAGTGACCTTCATCAACAGCGAAGGAGATCGGTCGGAACACCTCGAACGACTCCGGCGCGATTCACGAGAGAGGCGACATGATGACCACTCACACCACTGCCGGCGAGCGACGGCTCGCGGCGACGTTCGCATGCGGCGCCTCCGCAGTGTGCTTCGGCGGCGCCGTGTGGGCGGCCGTACACCTGCTCGGAACTCGGGCACAACAGACGACGGACGAGGCCGTGGCTTCGGTGTTCGTCGCGCTGGCCGGCGCCTGTCTCGTCCGACTGGCCTGGGTGTGTGGCGCAGCCGCCCTGGACATCCTCGCGACTCCGGGTTCACGCCCCGAACCGGGTGCACACGGCTCGACGGAGCGAGCTCACCGCAACCCGGCGAGGGCACGAGCCGCTTCGCTCTTCCTCGCCCTGGCTGCATTCGTCGGGTCCGGTGCAGCGGCGGCGAGCGCCACACCCGTCGCGGGCGTCTCGGTCACAGCGGCGACGCAGGCTCCCTCCCCCGACTTCGCGCCACAGGTGCCCGACGGGTCGCCCTCGACCACACCTGACTTTGCGATACCACCCACGTCGGATTCCCACACGGTGCCGCAGGAGTGTCGGTCTGCGCCCGAGCCTGGCTGGGTGCCCTCGTCACGAGCCGCGGACGCTCACAGCTGTCGCCTCGTCGTACCTTCAGGACGCGCCGCCGAGACCGGTACGCACGTGGTCCTTCGAGGACAGAACCTGTGGTCCATCGCGGCGGCGCACCTCCCGGAAGGAGCCCCGGCCGAACTCGTGGCCGACGCCGTGGGCACCTGGATCCAGGCCAATCCGGACCTCCGGGCGAACCCGGACGTCATCCAGGTCGGCGACGTGCTTCGCGTGCCCGGCGCGACCGTGGGAGCGCTCCGATGACCACCACGTTGCAACGGGTCGGCGAGCGACGTCCCAACCAGATGCCACCGGTGCTCAGCTCGGAGGAGGTGAGCGCAGTGCTGCGCGGTGAACTCGCCGCACCCACAGCCGGCGAGCTCCGGGCACGCCTGGCCACGGACTACGCGCGACGTTGCGGCGTGGACGAGGACGTCGACCCCATGTTCGGACCACAGCACACGCCGTCGGCCGCGCTCCCCGATGCACGCGTGTGGGTCCAACGATTCGCCCTGGCACTCGTCGAATGCCTCGACGGACGAAGGCCGCCCACGCAACTGTCGCGGCACGTCGACGCCGACGTGCTCGGCCGTCTGACGCGCCGCTACCGCACCGCCCTACGGCGCGGCCCGCGTGCCGGCCTGACGCGGGTGCGCCGAGTACGGGTCTGCGAACCGTGCGACGGGGTGGCCGAGGCAGCGGTCGTCGCACGCATCGGCGGTCGTCCGACGCCCATCGCTCTACGCCTCAACGGCACCGACGGCCGATGGGTCGTCACGGTGCTCGAAATGCTCTGAGGTGGCCGCGATCGCGATCAGCGCTTGCGCTTCTTCGAGCCCTTGGTGTTCTTGCCGCCCTTGGAGCCCTTCTGCTTACGGGAGCGATCGGCGGCGCGACGCTGCTCACGCGACTTCTCCTCGTCCTCGTCCATGACGTGGCCGTCGGCCGCAACGCGGTGCTCCTCGGCGAGCCCCTCCTCGTTCGGGGCGGTGAAGTGCATCACCTGCTGCTTCGGCGCCGGCGTGGAAGCCTCGATCTCGTCGGGATCCACCTGCACGTTGAAGAACAGCTGAACCGACTCCTCCTTGACCGCCTCGGTCATGGCGTCGAACATCTGGTAGCCCTCACGCTGGTACTCGACGAGAGGGTCGCGCTGCGCCATCTGACGCAGGTGGATACCTTCCTTGAGGTAGTCCATCTCGTAGAGGTGCTCACGCCACTGTCGGTCGAGAACCGTGAGGACGACGCGACGTTCCACCTCACGCGCCACCGTCGTGCCGAGGTAGGCGGTGCGGTCGTCGAAGGCGTGCTGCGCGTCGGAGCGAAGTTCCTCACCGAGGATCTCCGGGGTGATACCCGCGCGCCCACCGAATTCCGACTCGAGCTCGTCGAGGGAGATCGAGACCGGGTACAACTCCTGGAGCGCTCCCCAGAGCTTCTCGAGATCCCAGTCCTCGGAGAAACCGGAGGCCGTGGCGACGTCGATGTAGGCGTCGATCGTGTCGTTGATGAAGTGACGCATCTGGCCTTCGATGTCGCCCTCGACGACGCGCTTGCGCTCGGCATAGATCGTCTCGCGCTGGCGGTTGAGGACGTCGTCGTACTTGAGAACGTTCTTGCGGATCTCGAAGTTCTGGCTCTCGACCTGGCCCTGAGCGGACTGGATCGAACGCGAGACGATCTTGTTCTCGATCGGCTGGTCGTCGTCCATGCCCGACGTCGACATGAAGCGGTCGACGAGGCCGGCGTTGAACAGACGCATGAGGTCGTCCTGCAACGACAGGTAGAAGCGCGACTCCCCCGGGTCACCCTGACGACCGGATCGTCCCCGCAGCTGGTTGTCGATACGTCGCGATTCGTGACGCTCGGTGCCCAGCACGTAGAGGCCGCCGAGTTCCGTCACGGCGTCGTGCTCGGCCTTGACGGCCTTCTCGGCCTTCTCAAGTGCCTCGTCCCAGCTCGCCTCGTACTCCTCCGGAGTCTCCTCCGGGTCGAGTCCGCGCTGCTTGAGCGCCGCCACGGCCATGAACTCGGGGTTACCACCGAGCATGATGTCGGTGCCTCGACCGGCCATGTTCGTGGCGACGGTGACGCCGCCCTTGCGGCCCGCCTGCGCGACGATGGCGGCCTCACGCTCGTGGTGCTTGGCGTTGAGAACCTCGTGCGCCACGCCCTTGCGACGCAGGAGCTCCGACAGCTTCTCGGACTTCTCGACGCTCGTCGTACCGACGAGAACGGGCTGGCCCTTGCGGTGACGCTCGCTGATGTCGTCGACGACGGCGCGGAACTTCGCGTCCTCGGTGCGGTAGATGCGGTCGGCCTGGTCGACACGCTGGGGCGGGTTGTTCGTCGGGATCGTGATGACGCCCAACTTGTAGATCTGGTACAGCTCCGCGGCCTCGGTCTGCGCTGTACCCGTCATGCCCGAGAGCTTGTCGTACATGCGGAAGTAGTTCTGCAGGGTCACCGTCGCGAGAGTCTGGTTCTCGTTCTGGATCTCCACGCCCTCCTTGGCCTCGATGGCCTGGTGGACGCCCTCGTTGTAGCGACGGCCCGCGAGCATACGCCCGGTGTGCTCGTCGACGATCATGATCTCGCCGTTCATCGCGACGTAGTCCTTGTCGCGCTTGAACAGCTCCTTCGCCTTGATGGCGTTGTTGAGGTAGCCGATGAGCGGCGTGTTCTCCGCCTCGTAGAGGTTCTCGATGCCGAGCAGGTCCTCGACCTTCTCGATGCCGGACTCGAGCAGACCGACCGTCTTCTTCTTCTCGTCGACCTCGTAGTCGCCGGCCTTGACGATCTTGCCTTCCTTCGACTTCTCGGCGCGCGTCAGGTGCTCGACGATGCCGGCGAACTCGACGTACCACTTCGTGGCCGCGTCGGCCGGGCCGGAGATGATGAGCGGCGTGCGAGCCTCGTCGATGAGGATCGAGTCGACCTCGTCGACGATGGCGAAGTTGTGTCCGCGCTGCACGAGCTCCTCGGGCGACCACGCCATGTTGTCACGCAGGTAGTCGAAGCCGAACTCGTTGTTCGTGCCGTAGGTGATGTCCTTGGCGTACTGCTCGCGTCGCTGTGCCGGCGTCATCGAGGAAAGGATGCAGCCGGTCTCGAGGCCGAGGGCGCGGTGCACGCGGCCCATGAGCTCCGACTGGTACTCGGCGAGGTAGTCGTTGACCGTGACGACGTGGACGCCCTTGCCCTCGAGCGCGTTGAGGTAGCTCGGCAGCGTCGCGACGAGGGTCTTGCCCTCACCGGTGCGCATCTCGGCCACGTTGCCCATGTGGAGGGCTGCGCCACCCATGAGCTGGACGTCGAAGTGACGCTTGCCGATGGTGCGACGGCTCGCCTCACGGACGGCTGCGAAGGCCTCCGGCATGATGTCGTCGAGCGTGGCACCGTCCTTGAGACGGGCGCGGAAGCGGTCGGTCTCTTCGCGCAGTTCGGCGTCGGTGAGCTTCTCGAAGTCCTCCTCGACGACGTTCACCTGAGCGGCGATCGCTTCGAGCTTCTTCAGCGTTCGGCCTTCGCCGGCACGCAGAACACGTTCGACAACCTTGGGCACTCGACAACTCCGTAGATCGATGGTCGGTGAGGGCAGCGGCCCGCGGCCTCACACTGACGTAGTACGCCCGAGACGGACGCACAGTTCCCTAAGCCTAGTCGCTCGGGCGGCGCCCCTCGCGCCCCTCCCGCGGCGAGGCGTCCGACAACGCCTCGCGGGTCAGGTCGACCGCTTCCCGACGCGTCGTGACGTCGAGCTTGCGGTAGATGCGCGCGAGGTGATTGCGCACGGTGTGCTCCGAGATGAACAGGCGCGCCGCGATGGCGCGGTTGGCCTGTCCACCGGCGAGCAGGCGGAGGACTTCGACTTCACGCGCGGTCAGGACGTCGAGCACGCTGTCCGGCCGCAGAGCCCGTCGCGCCAGACGCAGCAACGACTGGGTGAGGTCAGGGTGGGCATAACTGCCCGCGACCGCGAGCGCCCCGGCGGCCTCGGTCAGTTCGTCGTGCGAGGGCACGTAGGGGAAGAAGGCTGCAACACCGGCGCCGACCAGTCGTTCCAGGACTGCTTCGTCGGCCGGCTCGACGACCGCCGCGACGTCCTCCGTACGGGCGAGTGCGACAAGGCGTCGAAGGGAAGCGATGGACGAGGGCTCGTGCACCGCGATCTGCCGGTCTTCGACCACGATGGTCGCGACGACATCACCTGACATGCGCTCCATTGTCACCGATCCTCACGGGAGCGACCCTGGGGGCGAACGGCCGCGGGACCGCCCGCACGGTGTGCGAACGGCCCCGCGGTCGAGTCCGCCGGTCTCAGGCGGTGGCCTCGTCGTCCTGCGCGACCTCCTCGGTCACGTCGAGGTGGATGACGCCGTAGGACCAACCGCGACGGCGGTAGACGAGGCTGGGACGCCCCGTCTCCTTGTCCTGGTAGAGGTAGAAGTCGTGGCCGACGAGTTCCATTTCGCGCAGAGCTTCGTCGACGTTCATGGGCGTACTCTGGTGAACCTTCTCACGCAGCTGGACCGGGCAGTCCGGGTCCTGTCCGAGCGCAGCGGGTGCTTCGTCCGCGTTGTCGCTGAGGTCGGGCATGACCTCGAGCAGCCCGAGGTCGGCCGTTGCCTCGGCGACGGAGGTGGGGCGCGCGTGGCCGCGGTGCACACGCCTGCGGTCGTGCTGGCGACGCAGACGCTCACCCAGCTTGGCCATGACGAGATCGAGTGCCGCGTACTCCTCGTCGGCCGCTGCCTCAGCTCGGATGACCGAGCGCTTGGCGCGGCAGGTCACCTCGATGCGGTACGCCTCTTTCGCACGTCGCGGGTTCGGTTCGTGCGTGACGACGACGTCACAGCGCACGACGCGCGGGTCGAGCTGCGGAACCTTTGCCAGCTTTTCCTCCGCGTGGCGGTGGAAGCGGGCGGGAACCTCGACGTGGCGACCGGTAACGGTGATCTCCATGGGAATGACCTCCTCAGGCCAAGAACTGATGCTGCGTGAGTCGGCGGGGCCGGGCACATTCACGGCGCCGCCCAGGGAACTGAGTGCATCACCTCCTGCCAGGAGTGGATCGTGACTCCACGCTAGACCTGTGAGGGGACCCACACCAGGGTTTCGTGACGATCCGATGAACAGCGCGTGACGTGCCCAGGACCACGGACGTCTCACGCGTCGCCCCGGACACCCGCGTCGGGCGTCGCGGCGACCGCTGCGAGGAGGACAGGGTCGTACCCACCGCGCACGAGGACACCGTGAGCCGAGGCGAGAGTGGCGCCACTGGTGACGACGTCATCGACGAGGACGACGCCGCACTCCTCCGGCGCATGGCCCTCGCGGGCGCTGGCCAATGCGAAGGCTCCGGCGACGTTGGCGCTGCGCTGGGCTCGGGTGAGGTGGGACTGGTCGACCGTGCGTCGCGAAGCGCGCAGCAGAGAAGCTTCGACGAGCGTCCGCTGCTCGGCACCTGCTCGATCGCTGTGCAGCGATGCACGCACCACCTCCCCGAGAGGGAAGCGGCCGCGTACGCGCGTCGCGGCGGGCGACGACGGGACGGGGGTGAGCAACCACCTCCTCGGGATCGGCCGCTCACCGTCGACGTACTCCGCGAGTGCCGCCGCGACAGCGGCGCGCAGCAGGACGCCGAGAACGGGCGCGAGGTCACTGCGGCCCTCGTCCTTGAACACGGTCACCCCACGACGCACCGCACCTTCGAACGGCGTGGCCGCATGGACGACGAGGTGTGGCGCGAGGCTGGGACGGACTCGCAGGAGTTCGAGCCGCGTTGCCCGAGCGCATGCCTCACACCACGGCGTGGACCAGCGTTCGCAGCCGGCACAGGTGACCGGCCACGCGAGATCGAGGAGCTCCGCGAGCGCTCGACGAAGCGGCGATCGGGAATCCTCGTGCACGAACGGGCTGGGGCGCATGCCTCACGGTCGCGCCTTGGGGACCCCAGGCGCAGCCGAGAACACCGACGTGTTGTGGAAAGGCCGGTCCGACGACGTGGTGGGACGTATCTCCCGTCACGGGTTGGGGACGATGACGTCCCCACGCGAGAGAAAGCTGCTCCACGACGAGCCCAGCCGTGTGAAAACTGTCTGGTTCGACGTCCGGACGAACAGCCCGTCGGAGCCACGCAGCGTGCTCGCGAGTCCGTCGCCGTGACGCACGACGGCGAGCGGCTCGACGACGTCGTCGATCGTCTGCAGCGCCGGTCGCTTCGTCCCGTCGATCGTGCCGAGGACCGCGAGGCTCGTCGCGTCTGCCCACACGATGCTCGTCGGGTTCTTCACGCCCCGGGCCGCGACGTGGGCCGGACCGAGGCGGACGGGGCGGCCCTTCGCGTTACGTTCCACCGCCGCCAGAACGGCGCGGCGCCCCTTCGGGTCCTTGACGATCATGGCGAGACGTTGGCCCTCGGGGGACATGCTCAGCGACTCGACCTCGCCTTCGCCGAGCCACGGCACCTGCAGCCGCACCGGGGCCGCGCCGGCCTCACTCGCGGACGTGTCGACGGCCCACACCGACGCGTCGCGCACCTTCGAGTCGGACCTTCCCGGCTCCGCGTTGGAGAACGCGTGTCCGGCGGTCCACAGCCAGCCGTTGGCATCGAACGCGGGGCGTACCAGATCGGTACCGAGCGAGTCGAGCGTGACGGCGCTGCCGTTGACCCATCGTCTGATCGAGGTGCGGTCCTTCGAGACCGCCGCGATCTGACGTCCTCCTTGGCCCGCTGCCAGGAACGTCCAGTTCGCCTCGACGGCGGGAAGCGACGGTCGTCCGCGCGCCGCTGCTTTCGTCGTGCCGGAGACGGCGTCGTTCGCGGACGCCTGCGTCCAGGCGAGGTAGGTGCCGCTGCGGGAGATGACGGTGTCGACGCCGCCGGTCGGGAGGCGATATCCCACGTCCGAGACCTCGTCGACCGCGCTGGGAAGGTTCTCGGCCTCCAAGCGGGTGGCGCCCACCGTGAGGTTCAGCGTGCCCGCCTCGGGTGCCTGAAGAAGGGTGGCGGTCATGGCGGCCCACAACGCCGTGCGCTGGGCGTTGTCAGCCCCGCTGGCCTGCTCGGACAGGTCGACCTGGGCGGTGCCCTCGCGAACGGGCACGGCGTCCACGGCGAGACGTGTGCCGTCGGGAGCGCTCTGTTCGACGGCCGGTTCGAGCCATGCGGGCGGCGCGGACAAGGACGCTCGGGCGAGCGCCGTCGCAAGGCCCTGACGTGGCAGGACGCGGGGGTCGGCGATGAGGACCCGTCCGTGGCGGGGCGGATAGTAGACGTTCGCCTTCGTGAAGAGACGGGTGACATCCGAGTCGCTCATCCACACGCCGAGGTTCGGCGGCAGGTCGGTGAGGCGCCATCCTGCGGAGGTCTCGCGGACGGAGAACTCGAGGGTCCGCTCGTACTGATCGGAGCGCTCGAGGTGTCCGTCCGGAGAGATCGTCGCAACGACGGGAATCCGCAGCCGAACCTTGCCCGTCTCCGGTCGGGTGGCGACGATGTCGCTCTCTCCACTGAAAACGGTCACGGCGGAACCCGGCTTCCACGCGGTGGAGGCTTCGGCCGTCAGGAAGGTGCGAGCCGCTGCGTGGTTGTCCTGCGACGACATCTGTGCCCGCACGAACCCCGTGGCGATGGAGCGCGGATCGTCGAAGGAGGACGCCGTGAGCGGCTCCACGGCGAGCGGCTCGTCGACGGCTCCGGCGTCGACGGCCTGACCGGCGCGCACCCCCGTCGTCGAGGGCAGGCCGATGCACCCGCTGAGAGTGATGACTGCGGCGAGGGTGAGCGCGGACAGACGCGCTGGACGGCTGAGGCGGCTCATTCGTCACTCCTCGGCCGGGCGACGGCTTCGCCCTCGAGGGTCGGGGGCAACGCGTTCGTGGCCTTCTTGGTGCCGATCGTGCTTGGGTAACCCGAGACGAGGCGCGCACCGCCGTCGGAGGTGCGCATCGTGCCGCTGGCGATCTGCTTGGGCGCGGTGACGCTGGAAGGCTGCAACGGCCCGGGGCTCGAGGCGATGGGGATGCCGGGGTGGCGCGGCAGGGTGAGGCGGAAACAGGAGCCCTCCCCCGGCGCACCCCAGGCTTCGAGGAAACCGTCGTGCAGGCGTGCGTCCTCGAGGGAGATGGAAAGGCCCAGGCCGGTGCCCCCGGTCGTGCGCGCGCGAGCCGGGTCGGCCCGCCAGAATCGGTCGAAGACCTTGTCCGCCTCGCCCTCCTTGAGACCGATGCCGTAGTCGCGGACGCTGACGGAGACCGCCGTCACGTTCGAGCGGACGATGACGACGACAGGCGCGTTCTGCCCGTGCTCGATGGCGTTCGACACGAGATTGCGCAGGATGCGCTCGACACGGCGGCGATCGATGGGCACCTCGACGTCGGTGGGCGCGTCGAGCACCAGTTTGACGCCCAGCTTCTGCGCCAGTTGCTCGTGCATGTCGATGACATCGGCGGCGAGGGCGGTGAACGACACGGGAGTGCGGCTGAGGACGGCGCCACCGGCGTCGAAGCGGCTGATCTCGAGCAGGTCGGCCAGCAGCGCTTCGAACCGGTCCAGTTCCTTCGACAGGAGCTCCGACGAGCGGGCCACATGCGCGGCGAAGTCACCGCGGGAGTCGTGGATCATGTCGGCGGCCATGCGGATCGTCGTCAGCGGTGTACGCAGTTCGTGCGACACGTCGGAGGTGAAGCGCTGTTGCAGGTGCGACAGGTCTTCGAGCTGGCCGATCTGACGCTGCAGGCTGGAGGCCATGGCGTTGAAGCTCGTCGCGAGACGGGCGATGTCGTCCTCGCCGCGCACGCGCATGCGCTCGTCGAGATTGCCGGCGGCGAGGCGTTCGGAGACGTGGGCCGCAGACCGAACGGGCGTGACGACGAGCCTCGTCGCGAGATAGGCACAGGCACCGATGAGGAGCACGAGGCCCAAGCCGCCGGCGGCGAACGAGTTGCGCACGATGCCGAGCGACTGGGCTTCCTTGTCCATCGGAAAGACGAGGTATAGGTCGTAGGCGCCCGCGTTCGGGATGTTGACGCGGGAGCCGACCATGACTGCGGGCACGTCACCGCCGTCGGCGTGGTGGAGGGTGATGATCTTCGTCTGCTGGTGCGCAGGGTCGCGGGCGAGCGCGCCTCGCACGTCGGCGGGGGGCGTGATCTCGCCTGCACCCGCGGTGCTGACGCGTGGGATTCCGGGGCGTGCGTTGTCGCCGGCCCGCATGAGGACGACGAGTCGCGAGGTGTCGTCGAGGGGGCTGGAGATGCGTCGCACGGAGTCGCGCGACAGGTTGTACAAGGTGGTGAGGTCGGTCTTATCCGTGGCGTCGAAGGCGTTCTGGACGTCGGCCGTCTCGCGCAGCGCGACCTGCTGGGCGGAGCTGGTCTTGCTCCGCACGAGACCGTCGGCAATGCCTTGGTACATGAGGGCACCGACGGCGAGCACCACCGTCAGCCCCATGAGCATCGTGAGGCTGATGACGCGGAAGTGCAGCGACCGCCGCCACGTGCGACCGAGGAACGCGGCGAAGCGTCGGGCGCCGGCGACGACGGCGGAGAGCGCGCGTCTGGCGGGTCCGCGGCGCTCAGGACTGCTGGGCGGCACCGGCCTTGTATCCGACTCCGCGGACGGTCAGGACGATCTCGGGGTTCTCGGGGTCCTTCTCGACCTTGGAGCGCAGGCGCTGAACGTGAACGTTGACGAGGCGCGTGTCGGCCGCGTGGCGGTAGCCCCAGACCTGCTCGAGGAGCACCTCGCGGCTGAAGACCTGCCAGGGCTTGCGGGCGAGGGCGAGAAGGAGGTCGAACTCGAGCGGCGTGAGGGAGATGGCTTCGCCGTCGCGGGTGACGGAGTGGGCGGCGAGGTCGATGACGAGGTCACCGATGGTGACGATCTCGGGCTCGTTGTCTCCACGGCGCAGGCGGGCGCGGACTCGGGCGACGAGTTCGGCGGGCTTGAAGGGCTTGCTGACGTAGTCGTCGGCGCCCGCTTCGAGGCCGCCCACGACGTCGAGGGTGTCGGTACGCGCGGTCAGCATGATGATGGGCACGACGGATTCGGCGCGGATCTTGCGGCAGACCTCGACTCCGTTCATGCCGGGCAGCATGACGTCGAGCAGGACGAGGTCGGGCTTGAAGTCGCGGAAGGACCCGAGCGCTGCGGAGCCGTCGGCGACGTGGGAGACGTCGTAGCCTTCGCCGCGCAGGACGATGCCGAGCATCTCGGCGAGTGCCGGGTCGTCGTCAACAATCAGCACACGGTTGGTCACTATCTGCCCCTTTCAAGATGCTCGGGCGGCGTGCCCGGGCGTCGCCCGGCTCATTGTCACACACAGGTAACGGTGGGCGGCTGCACGCGAGCCCGGCGCGCCCACCCTCCGGAGTCCAGTGGGGACGCTCGGCCGACCCGGGCCAGTCGGGACACAACGCGTCGAATCGCCAATTCGGCACCCAAGCGCTGTCCGTCAGGACAAAACCAGCCACGACGCCCCAACGGCACCTGAAGCGCCATCCGTCAGGACCGAAGGTGCCACAAGGAACCGTGGGCACCTCTAGACCACGAAAGGTGACAGCCACACGAAAGCCGCCCACCTCGAGAAGTGGACGGCCGCGTGTCGCACCGAGCGGGACGAGTGAGCTTGCGAACTCGTCCCGCCGGAAGACGCGCCATGATGCGTGTCGCACCGAGACAGGCCGGCTAGGGCCTGGCCGGAAGACGCGCCAAACAACACCTGACCCGAAGATCGTGCGGGCGCCGAGCGAGCTTGCTCGCCGGGCGCCCGCACGATCGAAGTGGTCAGTACCGGTAGTGCTCGGGCTTGTACGGGCCGGCCACGTCCACGCCGATGTATTCGGCCTGGTCCTTGCGCAGTTCGGTGAGTTCGACGCCGAGGGCGTCGAGGTGGGCGCGGGCGACCTTTTCGTCGAGGTGCTTGGGGAGCGTCTTGACGAGGGGCTTGCCGTTGGCGCGGTAGGCATCACCGTTGGTGAACAGTTCGATCTGGGCGATCGTCTGGTTGGCGAACGAGTTGGACATGACGAAGCTCGGGTGGCCGGTGGCGTTGCCGAGGTTCATGAGGCGGCCTTCGGACAGGACGATGATGGAGCGGGCTTCCTCGTCACCGTCGGCGGGGAACGTCCACTCGTGCACCTGGGGCTTGATCTCGACCTTGGCGATGCCGGGGATCTTGGCGAGGCCGGCCATGTCGATCTCGTTGTCGAAGTGGCCGATGTTGGAGACGATCGCCTTGTTCTTCATGCGCGACATGTGGTCGGCGGTGATGATGTCGAAGTTGCCGGTCGTCGTGACGAAGATGTCGCCGTATTCGCAGGCCTTGTCCATGGTGGTGACCTGGAAGCCTTCCATCGCGGCCTGGAGCGCGCAGATGGGGTCGATCTCGGTGACGACGACGCGGGCCCCCTGGCCGGCGAGCGCCGCGGCGACGCCCTTGCCCACGTCTCCGTAGCCGGCGACGACGGCGACCTTGCCGCCGACGAGGACGTCGGTGGCACGGTTGAGGCCGTCGAGCACGGAGTGGCGGGTGCCGTACTTGTTGTCGAACTTGCTCTTCGTCACGGAGTCGTTGACGTTGATGGCCGGGAAGAGCAGTTCGTCGGCGCGCGAGAGTTCGTAGAGGCGGTGGACGCCTGTGGTGGTCTCCTCGGTGACGCCCTGGATCTGCTCACCGATCTTCGTCCACTTCGTGGGGTCTTCGGCGAGGGTCTTGCGCACGAGGGCCTTGAAGACGCTGAACTCCTCGGAGTCGTCCTCGGTGGTGGGCGGCACCTGGCCGGCCTTCTCCCACTCCGTGCCCTTGTGCACGAGCATCGTGGCGTCGCCGCCGTCGTCGAGGATCATGTTCGGGCCCTCGTTGCCGGGCCACGTGAGGATCTCGTTCGTGCAGTCCCAGTACTCCTCGAGCGTCTCGCCCTTCCAGGCGAACACGGGCACACCCTGCGGGTCGTCGACGGTGCCGTTCGGGCCGACGACGACGGCCGCGGCAGCCTCGTCCTGGGTGGAGTAGATGTTGCACGACGCCCAGCGCACCTCGCCACCGAGGGCGGTGAGGGTTTCGATGAGGACGGCCGTCTGCACCGTCATGTGCAGCGACCCGGCGATCTTCGCACCGGCGAGCGGCTTGCTCTCACTGTACTCAGCACGCAATGACATGAGACCGGGCATCTCGTGCTCGGCCAGGCGCAGCTGGTGGCGGCCGGATTCGGCGAGTGAGATGTCGCGGATCTTGTAGTCGAACGGCATGGTGGTGTGTTTCCTTCGCATTCGGTGACTCGAGATTCCGGCGTGCCCCTCTGGGCTGCTCTCGTGCATGGGTTATCGCCCGCGCCGAATGGCCGTGAGTCTACCGGCCACCTCCGACACGGCCACGTCGAACGGCCGCCGCACGGGACGTGCGACGGCCGTTCGAGAGGTGAGGTGCGGCAGCTCAGTGCGCGGGCGCCTCGCCCTTCGCCTTGGCACGAGCGGCGAGGATCGGCGTCACGATCAGCGCGACGATCGTGCCGACGATGAGCCCGAAGATGCCGCTCGCGACGGTGTTCGTGAGCCACCCGAGCACGCCGCCGAGTGCGCCAGTGGCCTCGTGCACCGCTTCTTCGACGTGATGGACGGCCGAGTACAGCGGGTGGAAGCCGAGTTCGTCGGTGCCGACGAGAAGGATGTGGCCACCGACCCAGAGCATCGCGACGACGCCGACGGTGGACAGGAACGCCATGACCTTGGGCATGAGGTTGACGAGGAAACGGCCGAACTTTTCGCTCTTGCCGCTGTCGATGAGGCTGAGGCCGACGTCGTCCATCTTCACGATGAGCGCGACGAAGCCGTAGACGAGCACCGTGATGAGGACGGCAACCACGGCCAGAATGATCGCGCGCGAGACGAGCGGCTCGTGCGTCACGGACTTGAGGGCGATGACCATGATCTCGCCGGAGAGGATGAAGTCGGTGCGCACGGCACCACTCACGACCTCGTCCTCGTCGATCTTCTCGGTGGCAACGTCCTCGTCCTCGCGCTCCACGGCACTCTCGTGCCCGTGCTCGCGGCGGTGCTTGAGGGCGTGGATGATCTTCTCCGCGCCCTCGAAACACAGGTACGTACCGCCGAGCATGAGCAGGATCGTCACTGCGATCGGGAGGAACTCCGAGAGCACCAGCGCGATCGGGAGGATGAAGAGCAGCTTGTTGCGTAGCGAGCCGATCGCGATGCGCTTGATGATCGGCAGCTCTCGCTCGGCCGCGAGGCCCTGCACATAGCGCGGCGTGACGGCGGTGTCATCGATGACGACGCCCGCTGCCTTGGCACTGGCGCGGCCGGCGGCAGCGGCCACGTCGTCGGTGGAGGCCGCCGCGAGGCGGGCGAGCGCTGCGACGTCGTCGAGCAGCGCGAAGAGTCCGCCGGCCATCAGTGACCGCCTCGGGTCTCGACGCGGACCGGGCGAACGTGCTCTCGATTCATGGAGCCAACCTTAGAGAACGTCGATGCGTCCCTGCGAATGCGCTGAGCAGACCTATCGGTCGTCGGGTCGCGAAGGGCCGACGTGCCACTCCCCCGGAGCGTTCTCGCGCTGGGCTGACGTGACGTGCCCGATGCCGCCGCTCGCGTCCCCGCCGGTATCGACGTCGGGCTCGAGGTAGACGAGCATCTGCAGGTCGGGATCGACGCGCCGGGCGGCCTGCTGCGCCGCGTCGATGGAGCGCACGATCTCCGCACCGCGCGCCTGCGGGTCGATGGCGATCTTGGCCGCCACCATAAGCTCGTTCGGGCCGAGGTGGGAGGTCTTGAGGTGAATGACACGCTCGATTCCGTCGGCGGATTCGATGGCACTACGGATCTCGCGCACCGTCTCCGGGCGGGCTGCCTCACCGAGGAGCAGGGAACGCGTCTCGCGAAAGAGGAACGCCGCGACGGCGATGAGGAGCAGACCGATGAGCCCGGCGCCCACGGCGTCCCAGATGCCGTTCTCGGTGAACACCGCCAGGCTGACGCCGAAGAGCGCGAACGTCAAACCGGCCACGGCAGCCGAGTCCTCGCACAAGAGCACCGGGAGTTCGGGGCTCTTGGCATTGCGCAGGAACGAGCCCCAGGACTGATCGCCCTTCTCCTTCTTGGCCTCGCTCACCGCTGTCATGAGCGAGCGACCCTCCATGAGGATCGAGGCGACGAGCACGACGATGGGAACCCACCACCACTTCTCGTGGGTGCCCGGGTGCGGCGCGTCCGGCAGAGACATCTCGTGGTACTTCTCGTACGCCTCGTAGAGCGAGAACATGCCGCCGACGCTGAAGATGACGATGCTGACGACGAAGCCCGCGACGTAGCGCTCCCGCGCGTAACCGAAGGGGTGGAACTCGTCGGCATCCTTGCGGGCCCGCTTGCCGCCGACGAGCAGCAGGATCTGGTTGCCCGAGTCGGCCACCGAGTGGATGGCCTCGGCCAGCATCGAACTCATGCCGGTGAGCATCCAGGCGATGAACTTCGTCACGGCGATGCCGAGGTTGGCCGCCAGGGCCGCGAAGATCGCCTTGTTGCCGCCCGAAGAGTCACTCATACGAGCAGCCTACGGTCCACAAGCCACCCCCACGAACGTCAGCTCCCGTATTGCCGACAAGGGTTCGGGAACGTCGAAGCGCATTCCTGGGCCAGAACTCGACGCACCCGGGCGACCTCGTGGGCGTCGTCACGCAGAAGGAGCGTTCGAGCGAGACCTCGGGTCACCGCGAGCAGGCGCCGCGCTTCGTCGTCCGGGTCGACGCCCTCTCGCGCCTCCCCGCACTCCTCGGCGTTGACAACGGCCTCACGCAGCCGTGCGAGCAGGACGTCGTCCGTGCGTTGCCACGCCTCGCGCAGGCTCGGCTGTCGAAGCGCCACGGAACTGAAGTGGTCGAAGAGGATCGTCTCGTCTCGGCGATCGGGGTCGAGCGGAAGGAACTGTGTCAGGGCGCCAAGCACCATGTGTTCGATCCGCCCCCGCGCCTGTTCCTCGCTCGCCACGAGCGTCTCGATCCGCCCTTGCTGTACCTGCAGGGTTCGGTCGTAGGCGTCGGCGAGCAGGACGTCCTTGGAGGCGTAGTAGTGCTGCACCAAGCCCACCGAGACACCCGCACTCGCCGCGATGCGGCTCATCGTCGCGGCCTCGGGCCCGTCACTGGCGACGAGGCCACGCACCGCATCGATGATCTGCGTGCGACGAGCGTCGTGGTCGGCGGTTCTCGGCATGGACTCAGCGTAGCGACCCGTGCACAATAAAAATATGCGCATATTTAAATGGCGATTGCTGGCACTCCCCTTCCTCCTCCTCGCACTCACCGTGGGCTTGCTCCGGCCCGGTGCGGCATCTGCTCTGCCGGCTGCCCCGCGTTCGGACACCGTGGTGCCTGCGAAACTACGGCGACTGGCGCGCAGGGCTCGACCCCCACAGGCGAACCTCTGTCTTACGGATTCGGTTGGCGCGCAGGCCTGCTCGACGGCGACGGCCCGCGGGTCGTCGAACACACCGGAGCGACGCCCGGTACGTTCGCCCACGTCGTCATGCTGCCGGAACAGCACCGTGCGGTCATCGTCCTCGGACGTGGCTATTCCGAAGCGCTCGCCCCGGCCAGGCAGGTCTCGGTTACGACGTGGCCCGGACGCTCGCCGGCCGCGACGCCTACCGGAGCGGGCCTGACCCGTTGCTCTGGTGGTCGCCGTGGGCACTGAGCGCGCTGGCGGTCCTTCTCGTGCTCGGTGCAGCCACGTGGGCTCGACTGACGCGGCTCGGCGGGCGCATACGTCGACATACCCGCGCCTGGGCTTGGGGGTTCTCCGTCGCCTCCGCGCTGCTGGCGAGCGCCGCCTGGTACGCACCCCGCGCGCTCGGACACGATCGTCGGCAACTCATGATCTGGTTGCCGGATCTGTGGCGAGCCACAACCGCCCTGTGCTGCGCGGGCGTCCTCGCAGCGCTCGTCGTGACGGTGAGCGGGATCAGGCGTCGTGGGGCGGGAACTCCAAGCCCAGGAGGGCGTTCTCCAGCACCTCGGTGAGGGCCGGGTGAATCCAGTACTGGCCGCGCGCCATCTCGTCGGCAGCCAGACCGAACGACATCGCCTGGATCGCCGGCTGGATGAGCGTCGAGGCGTCGGGGCCGACGAAGTGGACACCGAGCAGCTTGCGCGTCTCCTTGTCGGCGATGACCTTGCAGATGCTGGAGGTGTCCTCGAGCGCCCAGCCGTAGGCCGTCGCGCCGTAGGCCTGCACCTTGACGGTGACGTCGTGGCCTGCGGCGCGCGCCTGCGCCTCACTCATGCCGACCGTGGCGACCTGCGGGTGGGTGAAGACCGCGCTCGGCACCACGTCGTGCGGGAACGGACGGAGGTCGTTCGGGTGGACGAGGTTGTGCGCGACGCAGCGTTCCTCGGCGTTGGCGACGTGCTTGAGCTGGAACGGCGAGCTCGCGTCACCGAGCGACCACACGCCGTCCACGCCGGTGCGGCCGTACTCGTCGACGACGACGCGACCGTCGGGGCGCACCTCGACGCCGGTGTTCTCCAGGCCGAGGTCGTCGGTGTTCGGTCGGCGGCCGGTGGCGACGAGAAGCAGATCGCCGTTCACGGTGCGGCCGTCCGAGAGCGCGAGTTCGACGCCGTCGGCTCCGTGGCCGGCCGACGTCAGCTCGGCGTTGCGCACGAGCGTCCACTGGTTCTCGACGGCGTTCGTCAGGGTCTGGCTCACGTCGTCGTCCGCGTGACGCAGAACGCGCTCGCCGCGCAGCACCATCGTCACGTCGACGCCGAGTGAGCTGAAGACGTGGGCGAACTCGAGCGCGATGAAACCGCCACCGACGATGACCAACGACGAGGGCAGCTCGGCGATCCGCATGACGGTGTCGCTCGTCTCGTACGGCACGCCCGAATCGGTGATGACCGCGGGGATGACCGGGCGGGCACCTGTGGCGATGACGATCTGGTCGCCGGTGACCTCCTCGTCGTAGCCGTCGACGCGCAGGCTGTGGTCGCCCGTGAAGCGTGCGTGGCCTGAATAGACGGTGGTGTTGCCGTCCTCGGAGCCGCGCTCGCGGTACTCGCGTCCGCCGAGCGCGATCGGGTCGATGCGCCCGAACACGCGCTCACGGATGTCGCTCCAGCGCACGTGCTGCACGGACGCGTCGACACCGAGGCGCGAGGACTCGCGTGCGCTGCGGGCCACCTCGGCGGCCTGGACGAACATCTTCGTCGGGATGCACCCGACGTTGAGGCACGTACCCCCGAAGACGCCCTTCTCGATGATGGCAACCTTCTTGTCCGCGAAGTCCGGCGTGACGAGGGGGTTACCGGAACCGGTACCGATGATGACGAGGTCGTAGTGGGCCATGAGGTCAACCTTAGACCCCGACGCCAATCGGCCGCAGCACGCGAAAATCCGCGTCGTTACTGGCGAGACCGGCGTCACACCGGCTCGCGCGCAGGTCAGTCGTGCGGGTGGCGCAGGCGCTCCATGAGCACCGCGGCCTGGGTGCGCGATTCGAGCCCCAACTTGGACAGGAGGCTCGTGATGTAGTTCTTCACCGTCTTCTCCGCCAGGTGCAGGCGCCCGGCGATCTGACGGTTCGTGAAGCCCTGCGTGATGAGGTCGAGCACACGCTTCTCCTGGTCGGTGAGCGCGGCCAGCTCGGGGCGCAGCATGACGTCCTCGCCGGTCAGGCGCGCGCGAATGCGGTCGGCGTCCTCCCCCTTGAGCAGCGACTCACCTGCGGCGACGCGTTCGATCGTCTCGACGAGGTCGGCGCCGCGCACCTGCTTGAGGACATAGCCGCTCGCACCCGCGAGGATCGCCGCGAGGAGGGCCTCGTCGTCGTCGTAGGACGTGAGGATGAGGCAGCGGATGTTCTCGTCCACGCTGCGTACCGCGCGGCACACCTCCATGCCCGTGCCGTCGGGCAGACGGCCGTCGAGGATCGCGACGTCCGGGCGCGCAGCGGGGATACGACGGATCGCCTCGGCGGCGCTCCCACTCTCACCGACGACCTCACAACGCCCGGAGGTGGAAAGGAGCTCGGCGAGCCCTCGGCGCACGATCTCGTGATCGTCGAGCAGATAGACACGAACAGCCATGCCCCCATTGTGGACGCCCGTCGCCCCGGAGGGGACGTGTGCGGCGAAGTCTGCGGGGAGCCGCTCGTCACACCTGGCGCCCCTAGACTCGCGTGCATGGTCACTGCATCGCAGCCCGCCTCGCCCCGCAGCCCGCGCGACGACGATCGCAGCCCCTCCCCCGACGACGCGCTGCTCACCGCCGTCATCGACCTGAGCAAGGACCTCGCGCTGCGACCGTTGCTCCACCGTTTCGTCGAAACGGCGGTCGACCTCACCGACGCCGAGTACGGCGCGCTCGGCATCCTCGACGCCGACGGCGGTTTCGAGGACCTCGTCCTCCACGGCATCGACGCCGAAACGGCCGCGCTGATCGGCGACGGGCCGCACGGCAAGGGCGTCCTCGGCACGATCATCCACGAGCCGCACACCCTTCGGGTGGCCGACATCAGCCGTCACCCCGAGAGCGTCGGGTTTCCGCCCAACCACCCGCCGATGAGTTCCTTTCTCGGCTGCCCCGTCGTCATCCGTGGGCAGGTCTACGGCAACATCTATCTGACGAACAAGCGCTCGGCGAATCAGTTCAGCAACCGCGACGAGCGAGTGCTCGAGGCCCTCGCCGCGGCGGCCGCCTCCGCGATCGCGCACGCTCGCACGCTCGCCGAGGCAGAGGCCCGTGAACGCTGGCAGAGGGCCGCGGCCGAGGCCGTCGCCCTGCTTGCGAAGCTGCCGCCCAAGCAGGCGTGGCCGGCTGTCGTCGAGCGCTTCGATTCCATCCTCACCGCCGACCACGTCGAGTACGTTCCCGTGCATCGCATGACGGAGCGCCTCGGCCAAGACCTGGCCGACGACTTGGCGCTGCGCCCGGATGCCCGTTTCCTCTCCGGCGCCAAGGCAGCCGCGCTCGTCGACGACGCCAAGCGCTCGGCGCTGCTCGTGCCGGTGACTGCCGAGGAGGCCTCCCCCAGTCTGCTGCTCATCGCGTGGGACCGGGCGCTTCTCTCGATCGCGCCGGAACCGCTCGAGGCGGTCGGCCAGATGCTCTCCGACCGCCTGTCCGTCGCGACGCTCCTCGCCCACCAGCACGCGGAGTCCGAGCGCGTGGCCATCCTCGAGGACCGCGACAGGATCGCCCAGGATCTGCACGACCACGTCATCCAACGCCTCTTCGCCGCCGGCATGCGGGTGCAGAGCGTCATGCCGCTCGTCGGCGACACCGTGGCCTCCGAGAAGCTCGACGCCGTGGTCACCGACCTCGACGAGACGGTGACGGACGTGCGTCGCGCGATCTTCGACCTCAAGCAGGGAGGCGTCGCGCTCGCGCTGGCCCGCAGCATCGACCAGCTGGCTCAGCAGGGCAGCGACGCGCTCGGGTTCATGCCGTCGGTCGCCGTGGGCGGCGACTACTGGACGCTCGACGACACCCTCGTCATGGACATTCTCGCCGTGGTGCGCGAGGCACTGAGCAACGCCGCCCGGCACGCCGGAGCGTCGGCGGTACGGGTGGCGCTCGACGTCGGCGAGGACGTGCGCCTCAAGGTGACGGACGACGGCGTCGGGCTGCCGGAGCACGTCGAGCGCCGCTCGGGGCTCGCCCACCTCGTCGCGCGCGCCGAGCGGTGGGGCGGCTCGTGCACGGTGCGGGTGAGGCCGCGCGGCGGCACGGCCGTCGAGTGGCGGGTGCCGCGCCGCCGGCCGACCGAGGCCTGAGCACGGCCCGCGTCCGCCCCACGTCCACCCCGGGACAACGACGTACCGACGACGAAGGGCACCGACTCAGCCGGTGCCCTTCGTTGCGTTCAGATACGAAATCAGTAGCCCGCCGCGCCCTCGGCGGAAGCCGCCGACGCGTCGCCGGAGCCGCCCTCGAGACCGTCGAGCACGGCGCGCGTGCCGGACAGCCCGAGTCGCGACGCGCCGGCCTCGATCATCTCGCGGGCCGCAGCGGCGTCACGGATGCCGCCGCTGGCCTTGACGCCCAGGTTCGGGCCGACGCACTCACGCATGAGGCGCACGGCGTGGGCGCTGGCGCCACCGCTCGGGTGGAAGCCCGTGGAGGTCTTGACGAAGTCGGCGCCCGCGTCGACGGCCGCCTCGCACACGCCGCGGATCTCGTCGTCGGTGAGGGCAGCGGACTCGATGATGACCTTGAGAACGGCGTTCGGGATGGCGTCGCGCACCGTGCGGATGTCGAGCTTGACCGCCTCGAAGTCGCCCATCTTGGCCGCGCCCACGTCGATGACCATGTCGACCTCGTCAGCGCCGCGCTCGACCGACTCGGCGGCCTCGGCGGCCTTGACCGTGCTCGTGTGCTTGCCGCTCGGGAAGCCGCAGACGGTGGCGACCTTGACGCTCGTCTCGACGGGCAGCATGTTCGGCGACACACAGATCGAGTAGGCGCCCAGCTCCTCGGCCTCGCGGGCCACCGCCGCGACGTCGTCAGCCGTCGCTTCGGGCTTGAGCAGGGTGTGGTCGACCATAGCCGCGACCTCGGCCCGGGAGAAGTTCGTCATGCGCCCAAGCCTAACCAGCGAAGACGTTCCCGTCCTCACGCAGACGACACGCCCGCCGCCCCGTGCCGACCGCGGGCGTCATGCCCGACGGTCGCCGAGATGGTCGCGCAGCTGCGTCACGTGCCGCGACACATTCGGGTCGAGACCTTGGCCGAGCGCGAGGTAGGTGGCGGTGAAGTCGACCCTCTGGACGAGTTCGGCCAGTCGCGCGATGGGCGGGCCATCGCCGGGGTGCACCTCGACGACGGTGGCGCCGGCCGCGAACGCGCTGTCCTGAACGCCCGCAGCAACGCCGGCCAAGTCCGAAACGGCACCTTCGGGGTCGCTGTGGAGGCTGAGCAGCCCGAGCCCGGGCTGTCGGGGCGCGTCGAGGAAGGGGTCGGCGAAAATGTCGTCAGGGGCCGAGGCCGCGCCACTACCGCCACCGGCCGTGAAGGGGCCGTCGAGCGTCGCAACGACAGACGCGGCCGCATCCGGCAGTTCACCCCAGGTCATCGGCACCCGAGCGGTGCGGGCGAACATCGACGCGGCGCGGCGGGCCGCAACAGCGGCGACGGGTCCGTCCGCGAGCGCCATGGGCACGGTACCGGCGAGCTGCAGCGCCGCGAGCTTCGCGGGGTTGACGAAGTGCTCGGAGCTGGGGCGGCACACCTCAGCCTCACGGTCGAGGTGGGTGATCGCCTGCTCGAGGTGGCTGTCCGTGACGTCGATGAGGCCGAGGTGCCCCGCCGCCATGAGCACCGGGGTGAGCAGCGACCACATCGCCGTCCGGCTCGACGTGCGCCCGCGCCCGACCGGGATGTGCGTACCGCGGGCCCGCGCACACACATCCGCCAGGGGTGAGTCCGCTGCCCCGACGGTGAGCAGGGACGCTCCACGGCGTGCGGCTTCCGAGGCGAGCGCGAGCGGCCCGGCGGCCCGCCCGGAAAGGCTCACCGCGACGACGAGGTCGAGGGGGCCGACCCATCCCGGCAGCGGCACGTCGCGTCGGGTGATGACGGGAACGGGCGCCCCCGGCTGGGCGAACGTCTCGAGGACGTCGGCGACGACGGCGCTGCCACCGAGCGCGCCCACGAGGACGGCGCGGGGCCGCTCACCGTCGGCCGTGCGCTCCACGCCCGCCTCACGGGCCAGCGTCATCGCTTCGCGCACCTGGGCACCGGCTGTGGCCAGCGCCCGCAGGGAGTCGCGCGAGTCGCAGCGTTCGAGGTGACGGGCGTCGTCCAGCCAGCTCTCGTCGAGGTAGGGCATGTCACACCTTCTGTCGCTCGGGGGGGGACGGAACGCCCGAGGGGATCCGCGCGTCACAGCCTAGATCGCGCGATACATTGACGTCCTACTCGAAGGAGAGGATTCGGATGCCGACGACCAGGCGCAAGGGTGGGCTCGCCCTCGGCACGACCACCGTTCTCGCCGCCGGTTTCCTCACCGGATGTTCGTCGTCCAAGGGCGCCGACTACGCCGGGGTGTGCCGCGACAAGGCCACGGGTGAACGGCTGCCGGACAGCGAGTGCCGCTCCGGACATCACGCCGGCGCCGCATGGGTCTTCTACCGCTCGGGCCAGCGCGTCGCCCCGGTGGGCGGAAAGCTCGACAGCTACGCCACGTCGATTCCGAAGAACGCCACCTACGCCGCCGGTGGGTTCGACGCCCAGGGCGGCAAGGTGACGAAGTCCTCCGTCCGCGAGGGCACTCAGATCAAGGGCGCCGACGGCTCGTCGAAGGGCAGCGTCGTGCGTGGCGGCTTCGGCAAGGGCGGCGGCGGAGGCGGATGAGGCGCCTGGCCTGCGAGCCGCGCCCGAACTTCCGCGACATCCTCGATTCCGAGGGCATGCTCTGGGCGTCCGAGACCGTCGACGGCCACGACGTGCCGTACTGGACGGACAGCGCCTACTACTCCTTCTCCCCCGCCGAGATCGACCGGCTCGAGGCGGCCACGGACGAACTGTGGGGCATGTGCCTGAGCGCCGCGACGTGGATGCTCACGACGTACGACGACCGGCGTCTGTGCCTGCCCGAGGGCTCGACCCGGCGGCTCCTGGCGAGTCTCGAGGAGGGTGATCCGGGCTCACACGCCCGTTTCGACCTGTGCCTCGCCGGCGACGGCACCCCCAAGATGCTCGAGATCAACGGCGACACCCCGACGATGCTCGTCGAGTCGGCCGTGTCCCAGTGGTCCTGGCACGAGGCGAACTTCCCCGAACTAGACCAGTGGAACTCGATCCACGAAAGGCTCGTCGGTGCGTGGAAGAAGCGCGTCGCCGCTGGGCAGGACGACCTTCACTTCGCGGGGCTGCTCCACCTCGTCGAAGAGGCTTCCACGCTCGCCTACCTGGCGGACACCGCAGATCAGGCCGGCGCGACGACGAGCCTGTTCGACCTGTCCGACGTCGGCCTCGACGTCGACTCGCGCCGCTTCGTCGACGGTCAGTCGCGCCCGATCGACGTCTGCTACGCGCTGTACCCGTGGGAGGACCTGCTCGTCGAGCCTTTCGGCGCCCACATCGAGACTTCCGGCGTGCGCTGGATCGAGCCGCTGTGGCGTTCGGCCCTCTCGACGAAGGCGCTGCTCGCGGCGCTGTGGCACCTCTACCCGGGCCACCCCAACCTGCTTCCGGCCTACCTCGACTCCCCGCGCGACCTGCGCGAGTACGTCGCGAAGCCGTTCTTCGGCCGTGAGGGCGCCTCGATCCGCGTCCACGCGGAGGGTCGCGACTGGACGCACGGCGGCCAGGAACACGACGAGTCGTTCTGCTACCAGCAGTGGTGGCCGCTGCCCGACTTCGACGGCAACCGGCCCGTCATCGGAGCCTGGGTGGTCGACGGTCACGCGGCCGGCATGGGCATCCGCGAGACCGACGGCCCGATCACGGACGGCGGTGCGCGCTTCGTCCCGCACGTCATCGAGGCTCCGGCACCCGCGGAGTCGACCGTGCAGCGCTGGCTCGCCGAGGACGACGTCCGCCTCTGAGCCACGCGCCCGACACCATGCACAGCACGCGGCGAGACCGCTTCCCGATTCGGGTAGCGGTCTCGCCGTAGGTACCAGGTGGGCCGGTCAAGCCTCGGTGGGCAGAACTGTGGCCTCGTCGACGAGGAACACGGGGATGCCGTCGCGGATCGGGTATTGCAACCGGCCACCGCGCTCGGCGTCGGCTTCGGTGGCGACGAGCACGGGCTCGCCACCGTCGTCGACGCCGTCGACGAGCTCACTGTGCGTGACCGGGCAGCGCAGGATCTCACGCAGCCACGGTTCGATCGTGACGCCTCGGTTCACTGTGCTTCTCCTTCTCGGACGGCGGCGAGCGCGGCATCGCGCACGCGCTCCATCGTTGCACGGTCGGCTGCCTCGACGTTGAGGCGCAGCAGAGGTTCTGTGTTCGAGGCGCGCAGGTTGAGCCACCACATCGGATCGCTGTCACCGCCTTCGTGGACGAAGGTGACGCCGTCCATGCCGTCCTCGGTGTACTCGCCGTGGGAGGCCACCCACTCGCGAACGCGGCCAGTGGCGGCGATGGCGTCACTCACGGTCGAGTTGATCTCGCCGGAGGCCTCGTAGCGGGCGTACTCGGCGACGAGCTGCGAGAGCGTCCCCTCCTGCTCACCGAGCGCGGCGAGCACGTGCATCGCCGCGAGCATGCCCGTGTCGGCGAACCAGAAGTCGCGGAAGTAGTAGTGCGCGCTGTGCTCCCCGCCGAAGACGGCGTCGTGCTCGGCCATCTGCGCCTTGATGAAGGAGTGGCCGACGCGCGTGCGCACCGGCTTCGCCCCGCTCTCGGTGATGACCTCGGTGACGGCGCGCGAGCTGATGAGGTTCGCGACGACCGAGACGTCCGAAGCGCGGGTGCCCTTGGCGACCTCCTTCGCGATCTCACGCTGGGCAACAAGCGCCGTGACGGCCGACGGCGTCACCGCGTCACCGTTCTCGTCGATGACGAAGCATCGGTCGGCGTCACCGTCGAAAGCCAGACCGATGTCGGCGCCGTGCTCGACGACGGCCTTCTGCAGGTCGACGAGGTTGGCGGGCTCGAGCGGGTTGGCCTCGTGATTGGGGAACGTGCCGTCGAGTTCGAAGTAGAGCGGGACGATCTCGAGCGGAAGCTCGTCGAGCCCCGCATCCGTGCCGAGGACCGCGGGCACGGTGTGGCCGCCCATGCCGTTTCCGGCGTCGACGACGACCTTGAGCGGGCGTCCGCCGGACAGGTCGACGAGGGAACGCAGGAAGGCGGCGTAGTCGCCGAGCATGTCGCGCTCGTCGATCGTGCCGGGTTCGCCGTCGAAGGGAACCGCCGTGCCACGATCGAGTGCCCACTGGGCGAGGTCACGCATCTCGGCGAGGCCGGTCTCAAGCGAGACGGGGCGCGCGCCGGCGCGGCACAGCTTGATGCCGTTGTACTGCGCGGGGTTGTGGCTCGCGGTGAACATCGCGCCGGGGATGCCGAGAGCACCGGAGGCGTAGTACAGGCCGTCGGTCGAGCACAGGCCGATGAGAGTGACGTCGATGCCGTACGAGGTGGCGCCCTCGGCGAAGGCTCGAGACAGCTCCGGCGAGCTCGGGCGCATGTCGTGGCCGACGACGACGCCCTCGGCTCCTTCGGGGCGGGCCACGATCTGCGCGAAGGCGGCGCCGAGTTCGCGCGCGACGGCCGGCGAGAGCTGCTCGGGCACGAGGCCGCGAACGTCGTAGGCCTTGATGAAGTCGTTGAGTACGGGGGCGTTCACGCCGACGATCCTACCGGCCGTCGTCGCCCGCTTCCGTGGACGCGTCGTCGTCCGTGGCATCGGGCAGCGCGCGCAGGTGACGACGGCGTGAGGCCGTCGAGAGGAAGGCAGGGTCCTCGGCCCGGGCGGCACGGGCGGGCTTGCGCACCGGCTCCGGTTCGGGCTCGGCCGGTGGGCGAGCCGCGGCGCGGCGCACGGCCTCGGCGAGCGCCACGAGGTCGTCCGGTGTGGGCTCCGGCGGGGTCATGTCGACGGCCAGGCGCACGATGTCCCAACCTCGCGGCGCGGTGAGACGCTGAGCGTGATCGGCGCACAGGTCGTACGTGTGCGGCTCGGCGTAGGTGGCCAGGGGGCCGAGGACGACCGTCGAATCCGCGTAGACATAGGTGAGCGTCGCCACGGCGGGCTTCGAGCAGGCGGATCGCGAGCACTGTCTGGTCAACGTCACGTTGCACAAGGTTACGCCAGTGGGTGGCTGCCCCCGTCTGCCGCGACCGGGACACGCCCGGTCGGGCCCCGCCCGCGATCAGGTGCCCTTCGATACGCTGACGCGGTGAGGAACAAAGCAGCGCGCCCTGGCCGACAGCCCGGCCTCGACGCTTCCTCCGCCCCGGGCGCGCCCCGTCGCGACCGGCACGAGCGCCGCTACAGGGGGCCTCTGGCCTGGCCCGCGACTCCGTCCATGAGATCGCGTTCGGCCGCGTTCGACGACGCCGTCCTGCGTGCTGTCGAGGTGTGCGAATCGCGCTGGTCGGTCAGCGTCGCCGACATCGAGATCGGCGTCGAAGAGGTTCCCCCGTCCGACCCGAGCTCGTGGGAGGACTCAGTGCCGCTCGGGCGCGCCTTCCCCGCCGACGGTCGCCATCGGGCGCGGATGGTCCTCTACCGCCTTCCCATTCAGACACGCGCACGCGACCGGGTCGAGCGTGAGGCCCTCATCGAACACGTCGTGCGCACCCAACTCGCGGGCCTGCTGGGCCGCTCCCTGGACGACGAGGACGACCTGTGACGACGACCCCCACCGCTGCCCCGATCCTGCCCCCCGACGTGCTCGGCGTCGGACGCGCACCGGTTCTCGTGACGGGTGCTTCGGGCGTTCTCGGCCGCGCCGTGGTGGAGGAACTACGCGCCTCGTCCATCCCGGTGCGAGCGCTCGTCCACCGCACCCCGATCACCGACGTGACCTGCGCGGTCGGTGACATCCTGACAGGGGCGGGCCTCGACGAGGCACTTCCGGGCGTGGGGGCGGTCATCCACTGCGCCACGGATCCGTCGAATGCCCGAGTCGACCGCGACGGAACACGTAACCTCCTGCGTTCTCTCGACGCCTGGGCACCCGGCGCCCACCTCGTCCTGCCCTCGATCGTGGGGTGCTGGAACAACCCGCTGGCCTACTACCGCACGAAGGCAGACACCGAGAACCTCGCCGAGTCCTGGTCGGGGCGCGCGTCGATCGTGCGAGCGACCCAGTTCCACACCCTCGCCCACGAGGTGGTGAGCGGCGCCGCGGCACGGCTCACGGGAGCCGAATCCCGCGTCCGGGTCAGCCCGGTAGACCCCGAATGGGTGGCGCGCAAGCTCGTGGACGTCGCCCTCATTCGCACGAGTCTTGCGACGCCGCTCGAGTTGGCCGGACCGGAGACCTTCTCGCTCGGTGAACTCTCCACACTGACAGCTCACCTCGAGAGCCGCCGACCCGTTCGGTCCGTGCAAGTGCCAACGCTCGGAGGTGTTCTGCGCTCCTTCGCCCGTGGCACGAATCTGCCGGGCGAACAGGCCAAGCGCGGTGGACGTACCTACGCTCAGTGGCTCGCAGCTCGCTGACCCACGACGGCCCACAGGTCCGACCGGCGATCAGCCGGGCGGGATGAGCGGATCAGCGGGCGACGAGTGCGGTTTGCTCGCGCATCCACGGCGCAGCCGTGAGGGTGAGCGTCGTGATGCGATCCGAGGACTTGGAGCCGGTGCGGAGCACGATTCCCGCATGAAGGTGGGATTCGCCCTGCTTCGTCGGCGCGGTCACCCACACGCTCGCGTCCTTCGGAACGGAGATACGTCGAGCCGCGTTGTCGCGCACGTCGACGTGCTGGGCTGTGCTCTTGCCGTCCTTCGTCGTCACGACGACGGTCGCCCGCACCTGCGGAGCGCTGGCTGCGAGCACGAGATCTCCCCCGGTCCCCGCGCCACGTAGAGCCGTGCCGGCCGCCGGTCCGATGTCCGGCGCGGCTTGGGCCCACGCGAAGTCCGCCGAGGAGCCCGAGGCCGCAGGAGCGGTGGCTGCGGCGACGATCTCAGCCTCAGACGTGGCTCGCACCGCGACGGTCGACCCCTTCAAACCGTCCAGCGACACGTCGAGGGTCCGGCCGCGCGGCACGGAGACGACACGGTCCTTCGACGCTTCGCCCTGGGTCGACAGAGCCGACAGCTTGACGACGGCGCCGCGCCCGGCCGGGGCCGCCAGACGAACGCTGGTCTTGCCGTCCGTCACGGGCGCCGCAGGGACGATCTGAGTCGTGCCGGGCACGGCGTACTGGGCCGTCAGTTCCTCACCCTTGGTCGAACCCGAGCTCGCGCTGTCCCGCACGCTGGCCTGTACGGCACCGCTCTCGCTACGCACGTGGACGACGACACCGTCGTGGTTCTTGGCCTCGGTCGGCAGGTTGACCTCGACGCGCGAGTGCGCGGGGACAGCCTTGTCCGTGATGGCGGCACCGGCTATGTCGCCGTCGCGTGAACTGACGTCGATGTCGACCGTGGCACCGTGCGAACCGCTGTTGACGAGCACGAGGGTCGACAGGCGTGAGGAACCCTTCTGCCCCACCGGGATCCACGCCTCGTTGAGGGAAGCTGCACAGGTGCGTGCGACGAGTGGCGACTTCCCGTCGCCGCCGCTGATCTGAGCTGCGGCAAAACCAGGAGCCATGCCGCCGGTTGCCTCGACGACGAGGGGCCCACCCTTCATCTCGGTGACGGTCGCGCCGCCTCGCTCGAGCGACATCGCCTTCGGGTCGGAAGACGACTCGAGGCGTGCACTCGCTCCGCCGCCCTGCCGCGCGAACGGCGTGAGGGACTCAGGCGACGACGTCGCGTTGACCTCGGTGGAGCCGTTCGATCCGGCGCCCCCGGGGCAGACGAGCGAGGCCGCTTCGACGGCACTCGTCGTCGTCGCGAGGCGCTCGCCCGTGCTCGTGCGAACCGGAGCCGCGTGAGCCGTCCACACCATGCCCGCTGCTGCGGCGGCGAGCACGACCCCGCGCGCGATTCCTTGTGCGCTCATGTCCTCCCCTGCCTCACTGACGCCCGCGTCCGCGCGCGGACCCGAACGGAACGGCCAGGAACACGACGAGCCCGAGCAGCACGAGCTGGGCCACGCGCCAGGCCGGCCACGCCGTGCCGGGTTCGATGACGAGTTTGCCGCCGTCCGCGCCGACGCTGTAAGTGGGCATCTGGGTGCCGGCCACCGCCTCGAGCGCGCGTCCGTCGAGGGTCACCTCGGCCTCACGGGCGAAGTCGTTGCCGGCGCTCACGACGAGCCTGCGCTGCGCGTCACCGCTCGGCAACGTCGTCGAGACCCGCGCGTGCGGGCCGCGCACGGGGACGATGTGACGCTCGTCGCCGTCACGCACGACGACCCGTGCGGCACGCCCGCCCCCGGCACCGTCGATGCGGTACAGGGACGCCGTCGAGTCCGTCGCCATCGGCACGAGTCCGTCAGCGGAGTCGAGGGCAGCGAGCAGCGTGTCGGACTCCTGCGCGCGACGGTCGGCCGCGACGAAGGCGATTCCGGCGTCCCGTAGGGTCTGGCCGGCCTGGGCCCGCTCACCGGCGCCCGAGTCGACGAGCGCGGCAATGGCCTTGGTCACGGACGTCGGCGTCTGCATCGCCGGCTGGGTCGGGTCGACCGAGGGCAGGCCGGCCTCGCGGCTGCGAACGGTGAACGTCACGGCCCCCGAACGTGGCTGGAGGTCGAGCAGCATGCCGGCTCGCGCCGACTCAGCCTCGTGCACCGTGATGGCAGGAGCCGGGTTGCGCACGGCTTGGACGCCGTTCTTGCCGGCCGAGGCGTTCCACGCCGTCAGACCGATGACCCCACCCATGACGAGCGCGATCGTGACGACGCTGAGGCGCCCGAGGCGCGAGGTGGCCGAACGGGTTCCGGGTTCGGAAGAACCGTGGACACGATCTGCGCCGATGAGCGCGAGCGCGAGCATCGACAGCGCCGCGACCTGCTCCGGGACACCCGTCCACACGTGCAGTCCGGTGGGCGCGCCAAGGGAGTGACGCGGCGCGAGCAGCGCGGCAGCGAGAGCGACGAGCGCGAGGACCACGAGTGCCCAGCGCGCGAGTTCGTGACCCCGGCCGCGCAGCGCGCCCCACAGGCCGAAGAAGAGGACAGGCACCGCCAGGAGCAACGGCGTCGAGCCCGGGCCGCCCGGGTGGAACAGGAGCGCGGACAGCGGCGCGCCGCCGTCACCGTCCGTCAGGACCCCGGGGCCGCCGACGAGCTTGCTCGGGTCGGAGAAGGCCTCGACGCTCCAGTGCCCGAGCAACAACGGTACGAGCACGACCACGGCGAGCGCGCGGATCTTCGCGGCGCTCGACCCCAGCACCGCGACGACGAGCAGGGCAATCGCCAGGACGGGAAGGAGGATCGGTGTGTAGGCCCCGAGCACCGTGACGGCGAGCGCAGTGGCTGCCGTGCCGGCGACGGTGGCGCCGGAGCGGCCGAGCCGCAGAATGCCCGCCAGGGCCAGCGGGAGCACGATGTGCGCGATGACGGGGCCGAGGCGCCCGCCGAGCAGCGCCGCCGTGAGCGGGGCGAGAGAGCCCCACGCGAGGGCTGCCAGAGCTCGTGGCCACGCGAGCTTCGTCGCCGCGCGCCCCGCGAGGTAGGCCGACCACCCTGCGAGTGCCGGAGCGGCCAGGAAGAGCCATGTGATGGCTGTCGCGGTCGCGGTGGAATCGGCCACACCCGGCAGGAGCGAGACGAACCAGGAACCGATGGCGATGAACGGCAGATAGGGCACCGACGAGGCGGCGTGCCCGAAACCGGGGCCCTGCCAGGCGTCGCGCCAGGCGTGCCAGACACCGCCGGGCGAGGTGAAGTACGGCAGGAGTTCGCCACCCGCGAGGCCGTGACCGCCGCGAAGAGCGCCGTCACTCAAGGCGTCACGGAAGATGAACAGGCTCATGCCGAACAGCACGAGTACGGCCCAGAGACCGGGGTGGCGCACGATGCGCTTGAGCACGCCGCCGCGGGTCCGCATTTCCTCGGCCTCTTCGGACTGCGGGCCCGTCTCGGTGGAGATCGGCTGGTGCACCGGCTTCGAGCCACCAGGTGTCAGCGCGGCGACCACGGCGTCCCAGGCCGCGGCACGCCCCGCTTCGGCCGGGACGAAGAGGGACGAGAGTTGGGCGTTGCTCACGCCGGCACGTCCACGGAAGCGGCGTCGCGCGCCCATGATGCGGCCGAGTCCGAGACCTGCACTGGCCTGACCGAACTCCGACGCGGCCGACCGCGGGCGCTTGAGCAGGAGCAGCACGACACCCAGCAGCGCAGACGAGATCGTTGCCCACGCGAGCGCGAAGGGGAAACGGAGCGTGGAGGTCCGCGCGAGGGCGACCTGACGGTGGCGGCGCAGTGTGCTGCCCGAGTGCGCGGCCGGACGATCGGGGTCACCCGAGCGGCGCGTCATGCTGTGGCGCTGGCGACGCGTCATACGCGTCCCGCGGCCCTCCATGACGCGCAGCAGGTGCGCGGAGTCGATGTCCTGGTGTGCGGTGGCCTCGGGCACGACGACGACCGCGTGGTCGGCGAGGTGGGCTCGCCAGCACAGATCGAGACCGTCACCGTCGCCGTCGAACGCGGGATCGAAGCCGCCCAGGTCGAGGTAGACGTCCTGGCGCACGAGCATGCCGGCACTCGACACGGCGAGCACGTCACGGCGCCCGTCGTGCTGGCCCTGGTCGAGTTCGCCCTCGACGGTGCGGGCGACGTGACGCCCGCTGCGCGTGACGTCGATACCGATGTTGATCAGACGGGATGGACGGTCGAGCTCGTTGATCTTGCAGCCCGCGATACCGATGCGCTCGCTTCGACCCACCGAGCGCATGAGCGCCTTCAGGGAGTCGGGCGTCGGAGCGGAGTCCTCGTGGAGCAGCCACAACCAGTGGTAGCGGTCGCTCGGGTGGGTGGGGCGTCGGCGGGCGCGGCGGCGATCGCGCAGCGCGACGACGTGGTCGCTGCCACGCGCGGGAATGGCCTGCACGGCCCGGTCGACGAGACCGGCGAAGGCTTCCTCGTGGTTCGCCTTGACGACAGTGAGGTCGACCTCACGTAGTTCCGGGAACTCACGCGCGAGAACCTCGCGCATGTCCTGATCGGGAGTGCCGTCGACGACGACGAGGCGGTCCGCCTGTCGCGACTGGTCGAGAAATGCATCGACCGTGGCGCGAAGCCACGGTAGGTGTCCGTCCCGCGCCACGAGGACGGCGGTGACGAAAGGATGCTCGGGTGTTCCCTCGCGGGGCTCGTGGACGCCGAGTCGAGCGCTCGCCGTCACCTGATCAGACCGCGCGCTTCTTCAGCTTGCGGCGCTCACGCTCGGAAAGGCCACCCCAGATGCCGAAGCGCTCGTCGTTCTCCAGCGCGTACTCGAGGCACTCGGAGCGAACCTCACACCCGACGCAGACACGCTTGGCCTCGCGGGTGGAGCCGCCCTTCTCGGGGAAGAACGCTTCGGGGTCGGTCTGCGCGCACAGTGCGCGCTCCTGCCACGACATTTCCTCCGTGTCGTCCAGGGCGTCGTGCAGGCTGATCAACTGCATGAATTCCTGCATGTCCGTCCTTTCGTCGTCGGTGCCATGGTCAGGCGTCGGTGTACTTCGGCGAACTTCGGCCCAATACCACCCGGCGGTGACAACCCCACCGGAGCGGGACGACAACAAGGGGGACGGCGAAGCGCGACATGGCAATTACATCGATGTCATTCGAGTGAGTCAAGCCGAACGGGAATGCTCGCAACCCCCTCCCCGGGGGTGAATGGCGCCTCCACCACCTCGCCTGTCACACTGACAATATGCAACTCACGCTCCTATCTAGTGGTCCCCAGTCAGCTGCAGCACTACATGGGCTGTTCGCGCCGGGGTCGACCATCGACACGCCGATGGGTGATGTGATCTGCATCACAAATACCTCGGGGGACCTCAGTGTTGCGGGTCTGCGCTTCACCCCGGACACGGACGCCGCACTGCGCGCTTTCACGCCCTCACCCGCGCGCCCCTCCACGTCGACCGTCTCCTCGACGCTCGCAGAACTGGGCCTGGCACCCGGCGAGTGGCCGATTCTCGACGACGAGAGTGTCGCCTTCGCCGTCGCCCGCAACTACTGGCGCGCTCGAGGTGAGACCGCGGCCACGTGTGCCCAGCTCCAGAGCCCCGCAGCGGAGGCTCGCGTCATTCCCGCGACGAACGAGCCCGTCGAACTTCACGTCATCGAGGAGAACGAGGCCGGAGAGCGCAGCAGCCGCCCCGTCGCCCGGTGGCTCGGGGATGCCGACCGGGGCGAACCGCAGGGCTTCGGAGTCGCCGGGCTCGAACAGTCGACGCCCTCCCCCGGCGTGCTGGACGCGCTGCGCAGCAGCGACGTCGTCGTGCTCACCCCGATGTCACCCGTGCTCGACGGGCCGGGGCTGCTCGGGGTGCCGGGCGTACGCGACGCCCTGCGCGGCACAGCGGCCCGCGTCGTCGTCATGAGTCCGGTCGGCCTGCCGACGAGCCGCGACGGTGACGCCGAGCGCAGCGCCTGGTCGCAGGCGGGCCTCGAGATGACGTCGGCGCAGGTGGCCAAGCTCTACGCGGACTTCGCCGACGTGCTTCTCATCGACGAGGACGAGGCTCAGGGCAGCTACCCCGGGCGTCTCAATGTGACGCGTGCGCCGCTCGCGAGAGCGCTGGTCGGCGACGTCGAAGCTGCGCGCGAGGTACGCACCACGGTTCTCGCAGCCTGATCGATCGGCGACCTGCTCCCACCCGACGCCGGGGACACCCGTGCAGGTCTCTCGCTGCGCCTCAGCGCCACGCGCGCTGGGGCAGGTGTGAGGGCAACGTCATACGGGCACCATGACGTTCGCGCCGCGGAGCGGCCGCGAGGATGAGGCGCTCGGCTCGATAGCGGTGTCCGCGGTAGGGCTCGAGAAGGCCGGCCATACCCACGTCGTCGATGTCACGCCCGAGCAGCGCGTGCCCGATCTCCTTGGCCACGTGGTAGTCGGCGAAGGTGGGGGCGTCGGGGTCGCCCCACGCGCTCTGTGCAACTTTTGCCGCCGTCCAGACACCGATTCCGGGCACGAGGCGCAGCCTTGCGTGGGCCTCCGCAATCGGCAGCTCGCTCGTCTGCTCGAGACGGTCCGCGTGCTCGAGGGCACGCATGACGGTGCGTGACTGCGGCGGCTCGACACCGGCTTGCAGCCATTCCCAGGACGGAATACGTCGCCACTGTGCAGCAGAGGGTGCGGCCATGAGGCGAGCGACGGCCGGTGTCTGAGGGCCCGCCGCCCGCAGCGCCTCCGGGTCGAACGTGACAGGGGTGCCGTACATGCGCACGAGGTGGCGGAAGCCTGCGAAGGCCTGACGACCGGTGACCTTCTGCTCGAGGATGCTCGGGACGAGCGAGGTGATGACGAGGCCCGTGCGCGGGATGCGCCAATCGGCGAGCTGACGCACGCGAAGGGCGACCTTCACGGGCTCGTGATGGGCAGCGAAGCCGTCGAGGCTGTCCGCCTCACCCAGGATGGTGGGCAAACGGCCCGCGAACCACGCCGCGCCCGCTCCGTATGCCCGCAGGATGACGCGCTCGCCCCCCTCCGCGGGCTCGACCTGCCACCAGGTGGCCGCCGGTCCTGCGGGCGTGTGCACGCCCCACCACACGGCGTTGGGACGCACGACCATCGTCGGATCGCCCGATCCCCGACGAAGAGCGCCGAGGATCGAAGCCACCGGAACGCTGCGTCCGGGCTCCCACTGTTCGACGAGGTCGGGCCGGGTACTCACGCGAGTCGCGCTGCCACGTCGACCGGACGGACGGGTCGACCGAGGAACGCCGCGAAGATCTGCCGCTGAGCCTCGGAGACATCGGTGTCGAGGAAGGTGAGAGAGGGTTCGCTCACCCAGACGACGTTGGCGCCGAACATCGCGCTGAGGTTGATGAGGGCCGTGCTGGGGCCTCCGAGGACGGCGTCGGCGCCGACGACGAGCGGATCGAGCTCGGCGGTGCCGCGCGAGCGCATGACCTCGAACTCGTCGTAGCGGCGCACGTTCTCAGCAGGGTGCGCGCGCACCAGTGGCTCGAGTCCCGCGTCCGCGCAACTCGCGACCAGGCCGCGGACGTGATCGACGTACCGCTTCTCGTCGATGAGCCCCAGATCGACGAAGGGCTGAGTGAGGATGACGGCGCTGCGACGCACCGATCGGGAGGCACCTTCGGTGTGGGCGCGGAACTCCGCACGCACGGTCTCGGTCACCTCCCAGCCGTGGGAGGTGCGCCGATACGCGGGCCACCGCTCGGACGTCAACGCCTTGCCCGTCGCGGCGATGAGACCTGCCTTGAGCGTGGCCGTGACAGGCGCGGCGCCCTGCCGGCGGATGGCGTCACGGCGAGTCGTCCACGAACCGTAGGTGCCGATGCCTTCGTCGGTGACGACGACGTGGATGGGGCGCACGCCGTTCGCGCGACGAAGCGCGACGAGAGCCTTCAGGCCGGGCGTTCCCACGCTGACGTAGAGGGCCCGCGCGCCCTCGGCGAAACGCCATCCCGCCATGCCCTCCTCGAGCGAGAGGCGTGGGTCGTCCGGCAGCAGGGCTCGCGCGTCCTCGACACCGACCGCGGGCGCGGTGAGGAACGCGGCTGCCGGGACGAACGAGACGCGCAGGCGGCCGGCGTCCGAAAGATCCTGCAGGACGCGGCGAAGGTAGGAGGCGATGTAGAGCACGTGCGAGCGACTCTTGGCCCCGGTGACGACGGCGTGGACGTGGTCGTTGTGGGTTTCGCTCATGTCAGATCACCGGGGGCCGGCCGAGGCGGGTGAGCTTCGCGACCGTGCGCCACGACATGACGTGCCGCTCCCCCGCGTCGGTGCGCAGGCCCTCGGCAAGGCCGGCGAACCAGACCTTGAGTGCGGCCTTGTCCTTGACGCGAAGCAGGGTGATGGCCGCCCAGTTACCGATGTACAGCGGCACGAGGGGCGCCGGTAGGTTGCGCTTGGCCACCCACACGCGGTTTCGCGCGTTCATCCGGTAATAGACGGCGTGCCGTGCCGGAGAGGTGGCCGGGTGGTTCACAGTGATGCTGGGTACGTACTGGATGACCCAGCCCGCATCGATGAGTCGCCAGGCGAGGTCGATGCCTTCGTGACCGTAGAAGAAGTGCCCAGGCCAGCCGCCGACCTGATCGAATGCGGTGCGGCGCGAGAGGTGGATGCCTTCGAGGAACCAGGTGGCCGGGCCGGGCTTTCCGTTGTTCTTGACGTTGAGGCGCGGAATCCAGCGGCGTGGCGTCGGCTTTCCCGTGGGGTCCTGCCCGAGCGGGCCGATGACGGCGTTGTCGGCCCGCTTCTCCATCTCGGCCACCATGTCGGCGAGGACGTGGTCAGTGGGGAGGGTGGCGTCGTCGTCGTAGAAGAACAGGTAGTCGCCGCGGGCTTCCCGCGCACCGACGTTTCGGCCTTCGGGGATGCCGAGGTTCTCCGGCGAGTGGATGGTGCGCACGTTCGCCGGGAACGGCCACGGGTTCTCGGCCGGGTTCCAGCCATTGCCGAGCAGCACGATGTCGAGTTCGACTCCGCGCTGCTGGTTCAGGGACGAGATGGCCCGTTCGAGATCGTCGGGGCGGTTACCCATCGTCATGAGGACGACGCCGACGCGAGGCGGGGTGGCACCCGTCTGCGGCTCCTGCGCCATGCCTTCTCCTTCGTCGTCCGTTGCCGCGCCTTCGACTGCACTGCTCGATTTTTTGGAATGCGTCCAAGGCTAGACGGTGCCACCGACAGCCGGAGAACGCTCCTCGCTCGTGTCGGCCCGCTGAGCGTGTGCGGTGACGGCAAAGGTCACGATGACGTCGCCGAACCGCTCAGTGCTCCAGTCGGTCTCGCCGACATCGCGCAGTGCGCCGACGTGTTCGGGCACGGTGAGTCCGTGGCGGCTGAGCCAGGTGATGATGGGCAGGTCGGCGAGTTTGGCGAGAGCCTCTGCGCGGGTCCAGCGTTCGGCGAAGGTGTCGGGGTCGTCGACGCCGTAGCGCCGCACGAGAGTTGAACGCACGGGCCGTGGGATTTCGGCGTCGAGGACGAAGGTGCCGTGGCTGCGCAGCGCGGAGGGAACGTGCCACGCGAGCCCGGTGCCGTCGGACAGGTAGCTGCGCGCCGCGTCGGGGCGCGCCTGACGCGTGACCTCGCGAGAACGCTCGAGTCTCCCGTCGCGCACCGCGGCGGCTAGCAGTTCAGCCGCGTTCACCACGTCACCCACCCTCTTTCCCGGCAACAGAGCATTCCATGCCACCGCGCGCTGGAGCCGGCCACACCGTCGGACGACTCCCCCGTCCGGAACGCGACCACGCCAGAAGACGCGCCGAAGGAACCAAGGCGACCACGCTGGAAGCGGACTGCGGGAGACCGAGCATGACGCGCTCCACGGGCCGAGCGTGCGAGGCCCGTGGAGCGCGTCATGAGAGGCCGAGCGCCCCGCAGCTGTGTCGCACCGAGCGAAGGGGGGGCGGCGGGGGGGGCGGGGCGGGCGCCGGGGGGCGGCGGGGGGCGGGGCGGCCGGGG